>JBAWAM010000174.1:0-16657 GCA_049589315.1 Myxococcaceae bacterium | reverse complement strand
TGCCGTCGTTCAAGCTGCCCCTCCCCGAAACCCCGGGAGCGCCAATGAACGCTGCCGCGCTCCCATCTCTCGAGCGCGCTGCAGCCACGGAAACTCCGAACTGCTCCAGCGCCGCCGTCGCCGGCAGCCCGGACCGCGTTCTCGTAGTCCACGATGAGAACGCGTCGGCGTTCGGAACGTACGCATCCAGGCGACCAGTGAAGTTCCCCCACACCGTGGAGGCGCGGCCCGCGACGGCGAGAAGGCCGTGACCACCGCCCGGCCGTGACCACCGCCGTAGGCCCACTCCCAGCACGTCCGTGGGAGCGCCTCCGGGCAGGGACGTGAGCGGCTTGTTCAATACCGCCCCCGGCGCCAGTCCGGAGAGCGGGTAGACCAGCACCTTGCCGGCAAGGCGCACACCGGCGTCGTCCGCACCGACGGGGCTGGCGTATGGCGCTCCGAGCAGGAGTTCGGGACCCGGTTCGCCATCCACGTCCATCACCTCGAACGATCTCCCGGCAGAGATGGACGCGGACTCCCCGTAGATGCGGGCGTACGCGTCGGTCCGGTCCAGCTTCGCGGGCGACTGGGAGGGCGGCTCGGCAGGGGAAATGTCGCTCAGGTCGAAGAGGAGCGCGCCTCCGGCGTTGGTCCCGGATCTGTAGCCACCGTCCGCGCTCAGGTCAGGCGAGTCCGCGGCATCGATGCTCACCATCAGCAGGGGTGGCAGGCCGGAACCGCCCGGAATGCCGGCCAGTCGGTATGTCCCCTCGGAGGAGTCCGACGGATTTCTGGGCAGCACGTACGCATCCGGCACGGGCCGGAACGGGGCCTTGCCTCCACGCGACAGGTGGACCTGGATGGCTGGACGCGTCACGAGGCCACCGTCGGCAAGCACTTCGTTGATGAACCCGAGCGCCGCCAGGTCGATCGTCTTGTCTTCGTTCAGGTCCAGGGCCAGCACTCCGCGGCCGATGGCGGTGTTCGACCGGGAGATCACGCCTCCATCCGCGTTCAGATCCATTCCTCCGAGACGGATCGACGGAAGGTCCGGGACAGGCGCGTTCCTGGAGAGCAGGAAGACATCGACGATCCCGCGATTCCTGACCGTGGCGGTGGGCGCGAGATCGGCCGCCGGCGAACCGACGACGAGATCGAGGTCACCGTCGCTATCCATGTCGGCGAGCTCCAGCGAAGACCCGAACCTTCCCCGTCCCGGATTGGTGAGAGGCGTGCGCAGGAGCTGCGGACCTGCCGCATCGAACCGGTAGAGATAGACCGCGCCGGAGTCGGCAATCGTGATGTCCGCGCCCGGCGCCCCGATGGCCAGCTCATCCGTCCCGTTGCCATCGAGATCGCCCGCCGCAAGCGCCACGCCGAACTGCGCGGTGTCCGAAGGGCCCGCCAGGGTCCACGTCGGTGATTCGCCGAACCCCTCCGGGCTGCCCTTGAAGATGAACACGGCCCCACCGGTGGGCCGCGCGAGATTGCTCGTCGGAAGTCCGACCGCGATGTCCTCGATTCCGTCGCCGTCGAAGTTCCCGGTGACGATCACGGCGACGTCCCCGAGGCGGCCATGCGGGACCGAGTCCCGCTCGAGGTCGTCGAGAATCCGGATGGAGAGCCCGGCGGTCTCACCGGTGAAGAGATCCACTGCCTGCAGCTCGGTCACTCCGCTGGCCATGGCATCGGTCAGGAAACGGCTCCCCTCGACGGTGCCGTAGCCGCTGAGCTTCGTCCAGACGACGTGGCCCGTCCCCTCCGCAGCGCGGAGGGGGATCGACGAGCCGGACGGAAGCGCGAGACGGTCGGGACTGGCGCGGAAACGGGCGGAGGACTTCACCTCGTATTGCAGCAGCGCCTCGTCTCCCGTTGCGCTGTCCCGGACCTGCACCAGGTCCAATCCATTCGTCGACCCGGCGGTGTAGTGACCGTCGGCCGTGAGGGTACCGGAAGAGCCCGCCTGAAGGAGCGCGAACACAGGCGTCCCCACCGTGCCGTCCACCGCAATCTTGAAGGAGGCTCCGGGCTTGAGCGTGGCGCGCGAAGGCGCCACCGAAAACGCAGCCAACACCTCCACCACCGTGGTGGCTTTGCCGCCGCAGGAAGTGTCCTCAACGAACGCCGTGTCGGTGGACGGCGTGGGCCCGGTGACGAGCGCGTCGCCCTGGAGCTCGCCTCCGGAACCGCCCGGTTCGAGCCCGAACCGGTAGTGGCCACTGCCGCCCGTGGCGGTCAGCAGGACCCGGCTCCTGATTCGTGCCCGCTCGGGCGTGGCGCGGACCGCCAACGGCTCCGTGATGCGCTCGCAGTCGAACTCCGGCACCGGTTGGGGCGGCCCCGGCACGTTCAACGACAGGTCCGCCCGGTCAAGGCAGCCTGCGAGTGCGACTGCGGTGAGCGCCAACACGTGCGTGAGCGGTCGCATGGTCATGGTCAGGGCCGGGCGCCGGAAGTGACCCAGCGCTGAATGCGGAGGATGGACTCGGAATCCAGAGAGCCGTCCGCGGGCATCCGCCGCGGCTCGTCGCGCACCGCCGACAGGATCAACGATGCCTGCGCCTTCCACTGCGTGTAGCCGGAGAGGTCTCTGCCCGGGCCCCGGGTATGGCAATGCGCGCAGCGGCTCTCATGAATCGGTCTGATGTCCTTCTCCCAGCTGGCGACCCCACCCTCCAGCGGGACGTACTCGAAGGTGACGTTCCGGATCGCTTCGGCTCCGTCGGCCGTCTTCGTGGCGGCGGTCAGCGTGTGCAGTCCGGCCTCCAGTCCCGCGAACGAGTACGGCGTTGGGCTTCCGTTCGCGTCCAACCCGCCCAGGCTGAACTCCGGCGGCTTCGCGGTGACCACGGTGCGCCCGTCGACGGCATAGCGAACCGACTCGGGCATCAGGTCTGGGGCAAACGCCGCCCTCACCACCAGCGGATCGTCACTCACCTTCATGCCCTCGTCGAGCCCGACGAGCCGCGGACCAGAACCCTTCGCGATGCACAGCGTGCGCGCGCCAATCTTCACCCACGCGGCTCCGCTCGCTTCGGTGGCCAACAGCGTCGGCGTAGCCGCCGGGTCGAGCTCCCCTGCATCGAACTCCGCGCGCTCCCACGCGCCGCTGTCCGCATCGAAGCGAACCAGCGCACCCTCGAGCACCACCCAGACGAACCGCCCGGCTCCCATCATCTGCGCCGGGTGTGCGCCGAGGTCGACGCGCTTCCATCCGGCGGTGTCGAGTCGGTAGATCCCGTCGTCGAGTACCCAGAGCTGCGCCGGCGCGTGCGCGGACCGGGTCAGCCCCACGAGCGCCTTCACCCCCTGGAGCGCTTCGGCGGGAAGCCGCCCCTCCCGGATCGAGGTGTCGCCCTTCGCGGTCGGTACTGCGACGGTGAGCCGGGCTCCCCGAGCGAACCAGATCCCATCCTGGCCGTCTTCCGCGGCCGCCACTGCCACCGCGGTGAGACCCGTCACGGAGACCCCATCCACCCGGAGCTCCGCCAGCGCGCCCTGCTCCACCCGGAACAGACCCGACGCATGTGCCACCCACGCGACGTCGTTCTTCGGCTCGGAAAGGGAGAGCACGCCATCCGGCGCGAGGCTGGATGCCCACGGCGGAGGCGTGACCCACCCGGACTTTGCCAGGTAGAGCCCATTCGATGCGACCGCGACGGCCTCGTGCGGTCCCACCGGCCAGATCGCGGAGACCGCGCCCGGTGCTTCACCCGCGGAGGGGTGCGGCTCGAGCGGCCCCTGAGAGCCGTCGATGCGAAACCGCACGACCTTCCCGAGCGGATCCACGAACAACCCGCCCCCGGACTGATCGGCAAACCCGCGCGCCGCCGAGGTTTCGAGCTGCGCCTCCACCCACGTCGCCGCAAAGGCGCCGATGGAGGGCTTCTCCACCGGAACCGACGGCTCGGAGGGAGGCGCGGAGCAGCCGATCAGGAGGAGGAACACCGCGGCCCAGGAGAGCTGCGAACTCGAGCAACGCGTCAGGAGGGAGAGGTTCGCGTGCATGCCGGGAGGAGGAGGTCAGGTGTCGAGGAGCGGCTTGAGCGGTTCTTCCCGGAGGATGTCGTAGTCCAGCCCGGCGGAGGCGAGGACCGTGGCGAGCACGTGCTCGGGCATGATGTTCCGGCCCGTCGAGGTGGCCTGGCCGGTACTCAGGTCGAACACGCCCGCTGCCATTCCGATGTTGCCGGTGCCGCCGAACACCACGTTGTGCTTGATGCCTGCGCCGATCAGCGCGCAGGAGTTGGCCAGGTGGTGATCCCGTCCACCCGTCGAGTTGATGAGCGGCGTGCGTGCGAACTCGGAGAACACCATGATCGTGGTGTGGTCCATGAAGCTGGTGCCCGGGTGCTTCGGATGCTCCGACGTGCGCAGGTCCTGGATGAGATCGGCGAGCGCATCGAAGCCCAGCCGGAGTCGGTCCGCGTGCGTCTTCTGAGAGCCGAAGTGCGTGTCGAGGCCGCCGGCGAAGTTGATGGACACGCACTGGCTGATGCCGCGCTTGAGCGCAGTCGCCACCGTGGCCGCACGCCCGGCCGGGGTTTCGTACGTGGTGGAGGACTGCTTCGTCGCGGGGAGCTTGTAGTGGGCACGGACGGCAGCGTTCTCGGGGGCCTCGAACCGGAAAGCGGTGTCCAGCTTGTTCGAGAGCACCGTCGCCATCTGCTCGCGGGAGGTGCTGTAGGTCGAGAGCAGTCCTCGCGAATCGTAGGCTGCGGCCTCGGCGGTCGTCGGCTGGCCGCGCATGTCCAGCAGCTGCTTCTCGATCTCGCTGTCGAACTCGACTGAGCTGGGCGACAGCGTCAGCAGGAGGTCGTCGGCGCGCGTGACCCGGAGCGCATTCGCCGATCCCGGCCAACGATCGTTGTAGCTCTCGACGCCGTAGGCCAGCGACGGGATCGGCACCAACGGCTTCATCTGGGCCACGATCTCGGTCGCGGCAGACGACCCGCGGGCGGCGGTTCCCGACGGTTCCTTCCCGGTCAGGAAGTAGCGGTAGCCCACCTCATGCGCGAGCGTGTTCATGTTGATCCCGCGGATCACCGCCATCAGGTCGTAGTGATTCGCGAGCCGACCGATCGCGGGTCCGAAGGCGATGTTGCTGTTGGGAGGCTGAACCGGCCGGGTCGAATACGACGCGTCGTTGATCAGGTCGTAGCCCGGGAGGATCCGCGTCTCCGCCACCCGGTCACCGGTGAAGACCGCCGGGTCGCGCGGGTCGAAGGCGAGCAGCTGGTCCCAGCCGCCGTTGAAGTAGACGAAGATGAAACAGCGATCCTTCGCCGCTTCGGTGGCCTGGGCGAACGCCCGGAACGGCAGCCCTCCGAACACCGTGGCGCCAGCGAAACCCGCTGCAGCCCTCATGAACGTGCGCCGCTCGGAATTGAACCCGCGATCTTTCTTCATGGGAGGCTCCGCTCAGTAGGTGAGGAACCGCGAATCGGTCATCATGGCCACGCACACCGCCGCCCAGGCCTGCTGCGGCTTGCCCACCGCCTCGGCCCGCTTCTTCACACTCTCGGCGAAGGACGACCACCGGACGAGCTCGTCTCCCTGGAGCGGTGAGCCCCAGAACCGCGTGCTCAGGTAGACGAGGTTCAGTGGGGTCGAAGTCTCGGGGCTGAGGATCCGATCCGCCTGCATGGCGGCGGCATCGGCGGTGGCTGCATCCAGACACACGTCGCGCGCGCCGTCCTCGAGGAACTTGGCGAACACCAGGTTCGCGTCGGCGGTCTCACTGCGGACCAGCGCGAAGTCCGCTTCGCCCAGCGAAGCCCCTCGCACGTCGAGCGGCGCCCATTTCCGCCCGGTGGCCACCTCGATGGAGATCCGGAGCTGGGCGACGGTGAGTCGGCGCGGTGCGCGTCCGACGTGCCCCTCCTGCTCGTCCGGATCGGGGAGCGGGATGACCGGATGGCCCGGGACGTCCATCCAGGAGAGCTGGCCCGAAGGCGTCGGAGCAGGTGCCTGAGCGGGTTCGTTGCAGCCCGCGACAACCCACAGCGCGGTGACGATCAAGATCCGGCGCATCAGTCGATCCTCCGGTACGCGTCGCTGGTCAGGATGCGTTCGATGAGTCCCTTGAGGCGGTGGTTGTCCGTCGCGAAGTCCTTCGCCAGGCCATCGAGGTACAGCGCGGACTCCATCCTGCTCATCGGCCGACCGAGGAACTCCTGCCAGATCCGCCGCACCACACACCGCTCGAGCTCGCCGGTGCGCATCATCCGCTCGACCAGGAGGCGGGGCCCGCCCTCGATGTTCACCTCCTCTTCCGGCGTCCGGTAGAGGTAGGTCTTGAGCATTCCCAGGCTCTCTGCGCCCTCCTCGTCGAAGGCCTGCATCACGTACTGGGAGCACTGTCCTCCGCAGTTGGTGTCTCCATTGAGCGCGCAGTCCCGGCAGCGTGAGTCGAAGCGCGGATACTTCTCCGGGTCGAGATAGGTGGCCGTCCGTTCGGCACTGCGTCCCCAGTGTGCGCCGAGCGGCTCCAGCGAGGCGTGGCACGAGCTGCATCCGCATCGGATGGCGAGGTTGTTCTCGCGGTTGCACGCGTCGTCGGGCGAAGGCGGGGCAACACCGGCCGGAGGAGAGAACGACCTGCAGAGGAGCGCATCGTAGACCTGGTTTATCCGGGCGCGGTGCGTCGGGAAGCGGAGCAGGAACGCGGGCGTGCTGAGAACTCCGGAATGGTGCTCCGCGCGCGTGTACTCCTTCCACGTCCCGGTGTCGTGGTACGGGAGCTGCGGGAGGGTGACAGGGTCCGCCGGCGGAGTGAGCTCCCAGAAGCGGGTCCCCTGACCGTCCCGGAAGAAGGCGGACAGGGTTCCGTTCACGAAGGACCGCCGGGTCGTGAAGGTGTTGAAGTACGGCTCGTCGCGACGGAGGACCGAGTCGGCGATCAGCTCGGGCTCGGCGTTGAACGCGGCGACGCGCGCCAGGTGGACCGACTGGTTTCCGGACTCACACCGACGGGCGCCAACACCGCAGCCGCAGCTCCGGTCGCTCGTGAACCGCGAGGTCTCACAGGTCTCCGACGTCACCGGATTGACTGCTCGCGTCTGGGCCTCGATCGCACACACCGCGACCTCGGTGCGGCCGCTGTTGTCCCAATACGGAGGAGGCCGCAGCTCGTATCCCTCACGCTGCACGCAACCTGTCTGCGGCAGATACGAACCCTTCACCCCGCTTCGCAGCCCGAGGGTGAGGGTGCAGCGATTGAGCGTCGGGTAGCGGGTGGGGGCGTTCGCGGGCGTGGCGTACGCGATGATCCGGTTCGTGCCCGGTTCCCGGATCTTCTCGGTGAGGGCGGCGGTGGCCGGCTTGGCCGGATCCGGGATGCAGCGGTACGGGCGGATCCTCGTCGAATTCGCGCTGTCGCGACGCATGTCGCAGAAGTAGAGCTCTTCGTCTGCGAGCAGGCCCTTGGTGACCGCCACCGAGCAGGAGGTGACCGTGCTGTCCTTGTCGTCCAGGCGTGTGCATTGGTACATCGCCACGTCGTAGTCGTAGCTCACCGGCAGCGGGACGCCGTCCGCGTCGTAGCAGGCCTTGGCGGTCGTCGGTTCCGAGTGCGGATCCTGACGGGACGCGTTGCACGCGCTCTGCTTGATGAAGTGATCGCAGCCCAGGCCCTGGCGCCCCCGAAGCGGAAGCGCAGGGTTGCCGCGCATCTCGTAGGCATCCGCCGCACTGCTGCTCGTCGCGCTGGGCGCGCCGGTGTTCAAGAGCCGGGTATCGCCGTTGTTGAGCACCGAGGCGGAGATGTTCGATTGAAACAAGGCGCGGTGATACATGCGCATGCGCATGTAGAACGCGTCGTTGTCCATCAGCTTCCGGACGTCTTCGACATCGACGGCGCCCTTCGCCTGGGCAGCCCGGTACTCCTCGATGGTCGGGGGGCGCCCGAGGAGATCCAGGTAGACCTGGCGCAGGTGGCGTTCCAGCGAGAGCTGGGGGGGAATGTCGTCTTCTGCCGCAGCGGGCAATGCAGCCAGCGCTGCGAGCAACACCATCCCGACGACGGGTTGAACAGGGCGCAACTGCCGCATCGGTAGACCCTCCCTGACTTCGACTGCATAAGTGTGTCTGAATGGACGATGTAGTACATCGGACGATCATCCGATGCCCGGTCGGTAGGGGGACCCGAGCTTTTCATGTGTCCCGACTCCGTTACTCGCTTGACTTCCTTGAACGCCGCAGGGCGCGTTTAAAGTGCTATCCCGCGGGGCGTGAGTTCCCTGCGCAAGATGCGAACCGTCTCTGCACCGGCGAAGCGGCCGGTGTCCGTGAAGCTTCCCCTTCCGGCGCCCGAAACGAAGCGGCGCACGCACGTCCTCGACGTGCCCTTCGCGATGCGGGCGGTGGCTTCGGCCAGCAATGCGCGGTGGGAACCCGCGCACAGTGTCTTCGTCTACGAGGGCGAGTCACTTCCTGCGCCGCTCGAGCCCTTCCGCGCCCTTCCCTACTCCTGGGAGGCGCACGTCCAGCGCGAGCTCGACGGCGCAGCTCGGACGACGCCGTCCGCGCCCGCCGGCGCCATCGTCCTTCGTCCGCACCAGGAGGATGCGGTCAGGGCGATTGGAGAGGCGAAGGCGGCGGGCAGGCCCGGTTTTCTCCTCGCGGACGACGTGGGCCTGGGCAAGACCATCACGGCCTGGGAGGCGATCCTCCGCATGTCCTCGGCGAAGAGCGTGCTCATCGTCTGTCCACTCGCCGTGGTTGCTCACTGGCGGCGAACGGTGGAGGCGATGGGAGACGGCGGCAAGGACGTCGTCATCCTGAACTACGACCGGCTGGGCAAGCTGTTCGAGGTGAGCGCCAAGGCGAGGAAGAAGATCCGCAGCAAGAAAGGGCTCGCTCGGGCCGGCACGGCGCCGGAGCTGGACGTGGTGGTCCTGGACGAGAGTCACCGCTGCAAGAACCCCACGGCCGCGCGCTCGAAGCTTGCCGCGAAGCTGGTGGCAAGCGCCGGGTTCTCGCTCTGGCTGTCCGCGACCGCCGGACAGAATCCGCTCGAGCTGTCGTACCTCGCGCCGCTGCTCGCCAGCACCACCGGCGCCAGGGCGGCGGACCTGAAGGACTTCGAGCAGTGGTGCCTGGACCAGAAGCTGGGCGTGGCCCGGGGGAAGTTCGGAAAGTGGGAGTGGGTGGGCGAACAGCGCGACTGCGAGAGAGTGCGGGCGCTGCTCTTCGATGCCGGGAGGAAGGGGCAGACGCCCGCGGGCATTCGCCGCCGTCCGGAGGACATCGCGGGCTGGCCGGCCATCAACCGGATCCTCACGCCGATGGAGCTCGATGCGAGCGCGCGGGCACTCTACGACCAGGCATGGACGGAGTTTCGCCGCGAGATGGAGCTTGCGCCGCAGGGAAGAGACCCCAAATCGGCGCTCGCGGCGTCGCTCCGCCTGCGTCAGAAGAGCTCGCTGATTCGTGCTGCGGGGACTTCCGAGCTGGTGCGCGAGCTTCTCGACAACGGCCATCAGGTCGCCATCTCCGTGGCCTTCCGCGAGACGCTGAGCGCGCTGCGGGAGTCGCTGGAGACAGGGGTGGGCGCGGTGCCGTGTGCGGCCATCCACGGAGCGCTGGCCGCACGCGAACGCGAGGAGGAGCGGTTGCGGTTCCAGCGAGGCGACGCGAGGGTCGTGCTCTTCACGGTGGAGGAGGGCATCTCCCTTCACCAGGGAGAGTACGGAGACGCGCCTCGTTCGGAGGTCATCCACGACCTGCGGTGGTCCGCCATCCAGATGGCGCAGATCGAAGGCCGCTGCCACCGCGACGGCCGCTTCGCCCAGGTGTACTGGGCCTACGCGGACCGCACGGTGGAGGAGAAGATCGCCCGCGTCGTCGCCCGGCGCATTCAGTCGATGAAGGAGATGATTGGCGACGACGTGGAGACGCTGCGGGAGATCGAGGGTCTGCTGCGCGCGTGAAGCTCGCCCTCAGCGGTGCCACCGGCGCGGATGCGCGCAGGGTCCGCAGCCCCGCTACCGCGCGACGCGCGGCTCCACGCTGAACACGCTCCTGGAGTCGGGGTCGACGTTGATCTCCACCCACCACGGATGGTTCGCGCCGAACGTCTGTACCGCGACGACGTTCGTGACGAGGTTCGTGGCGTACGGCGCGGACACGGGATCGGAGAACGGCATGCTCACCTGGAAGATGTGATCGTCGCCGTAGACGTAGAGGACCTGCCCATGGAATTGCCTCGCTTCGGCGACGATCGCGTTCAGGAAGTCATCGAACCCGTTCGTCGACGGCGAAAGGCGCTCGTTCACCGCCGTCTGCGGGATGTCGAAGCCGGGAGAAGCCTGGGCGGCGACGACGACTCCTCGCGCGCCGATCCGCCTCGCGAGCTCGAAGCCTTCCGCGAGCCATGTGAGGTTCGCGGCGTTGCGAGCGGCGTATTCGGCGTTTGCCGCATGGCATTGGTTCTCCGTACGAACGCTGTTCGCCGCGAGGCACTCCGGCCAGGGATTCGTCGGCGTGGGTGAAGCCAACTGGTTCACCTTGTTGTTGTTCGAGCCGACCATGTGGAGCGTGAGGAACACGATCCCGTTCTTCACCCACCGCTGGTTTTCGGGAAACGCGAAGGACTGGCGGTCGACCTTCATCCGCCTCCTCCCGAGACTCCATGGCGTCGAGAAGAACTCCCTGCGAATCAGCGCGAGCCGCTCCAACGGGTCGTATCCGCCGGCGGCGGTGCGATGGCAGTCCGTCCACTCGTTGTCGCCCGGAACGTAGAGGGTCGGCTTCCGCGTGGCGTCCAGGAACGAGCGCGCGCCGGTGATGATGGTCGCGTCGTCACAGGGCGTGCTCCCGCCCTTCGTGTCTCCGATGAAGATCGTGAATGCGACGTCACCGTCCGCGTTGATCTCCGGCACGGTGCGGTTGATCACCGCGTCGTATTCGTTTGGTCCATAGGGCAGGTCGCCCCAGAGCGCGAACGAGAATCCTCTGCGGCGCCCGCGGTTGTCTTCGTCCGCGAATGCGCCGAGAGGAGCCGCCAGGAGTGCAACAGCGAGCCAGATGGAACCGTACGCCTTCATGACCGTCTCCTTTGTCGACGAGTGAGGCGCGCGGACGCTAGAGATCTGCCGTGGCGGCCCGGCTGCGCAGGGGTGCCGAGTCGGTCAATTCGGCGGCGTGCAGGAGGATGGGTCCGGCGAACAACAGTTCGTCCGGCCCGTGGCGCCGCGGGTTGCGAGCGCTCGACTCAGGCCTGTGCGGTGGGCCTGATGCCGGGCTTCAGGAACGTGTGCACCTGCTCACGCGCCAGGACGCGGCCTCCTCTCCGCCGCCGAGCGCGGAACTAGAGTGGGCGGATGGTCGTCTTCGAGTGGGTCCTGGCCCTGCTGCTGGGGTCGGTCATGCTCGGGTTCCTCGCGCGGAGGATCGGAGCGCCCTATCCCTCCCTGCTCGCGATCGCCGGGACCGGTCTGGCGCTGCTGCCCTTCGCGCCGCGTTTGTCGCTCCCGCCGGATCTCGCCCTGGCCCTCTTCGTGGCGCCCGTGCTCCTGGACGCCGCCTTCGATGCGCCGGTCCGCGACATCCGCAGGTACGCCGGAGTGATCGCAAGCCTGGTCCTGGTCGCCGTCGGCTTGACCACCGCAGTGGTCGCGGTGGTCGCCCGATCCCTGGAGCCGGCGATGCCCTGGGCGGCGGCAATGGCGCTCGGCGCGATCGTCGCCCCGCCGGACGCGGCGGCGGCCCTGGCGGTCCTCAAGCAACTCCGGCCGCCCCACCGAGTGCTGGTGATCCTCGAGGGAGAGAGCCTGCTCAACGATGCCACCGCGCTGCTGATCTACCGGCTTGCGGTCGGCGCGGTCGCTGCCGGAGGGCTCTCCGCGGTGCAGGTCGCGCCCACGCTGCTGCTCGTCGTCATCGGGAGCATCGGGGTGGGCGCGTTCCTCGGCTGGGCCTTCACGACGGCGACGCGACGCATCGAGGACGTCCCGAGCGCAATCATCCTTCAATTCGTCGGCACGTTCGGCGTCTGGTTGCTCGCGGACGGGCTGCACCTCTCGGGCGTGCTCACCATCGTCGCCTTCGCCGTCGTCGCCTCCCGCCTCACCGCGCTCATTCCTGCGCGCATGCGCGTGGCTTCGTTCGCTGTCTGGGAGACCGGCGTCTACGTGCTGAACGTGATCGCCTTCGTGCTGATGGGATTGCAGATCCGCCCCATCCTCCAGGTCCTCGATCCCTCCAGGCGGACGGAATATTTCGTATTTGCACTCGCTGTTCTTGCGGCTGCGGTCCTCACCCGGATGGTCTGGGTCATGATCGTGACCGCGGCCTGGCGATGGGAGTACCGGCGTTTCGGCGCCCGCCGGCCTCGCCCGTGGCCCGCTCCCAGCCTCCGGAGAGGTCTGGTGGTCGGCTGGTGCGGCATGCGCGGGCTGGTCACACTGGCTGCCGCGTACGGTCTTCCGCACGGGTTCCCGTTCCGCGACCTCATCCTCCTGACAGCCTTCGCCGTCGTGCTCGGAACCCTCACCGTGCAGGGGCTGACGCTGAGGCCTCTGGTCCGCCTCCTGGGTCTGCGGCCGGACCACGAAATCGACCGTGAGATTCGCTTCACGCGCGAAGCGATGGCGAGGGCGGCGCTGGATGCGCTCGAAGGCGTGGGTGGGCCCTTCGCGGAGGCGCTGAGACTGGAACACCAGGCCCGTCTGGACGCGACCCGAAGCGCGCCGAATGGGTTCACGGGGGGCAGCACCGAACAGGACGTCCTCAGACGCACGGTCGTCGAAGCGCAGAGACGTACCCTCGCGGAGCTGCGCCGGCGCGGCGAGATCGCCGACGACGCCTTTCATCGGGTCGAGGAGGAGCTCGACTGGGCCGAGCTCTCCGCACTGCGAACGGACGTGTCATGAACCGTGAGGTATCGCAGGCGTGACGTCGAGCCCGGCAGGGCATACACGGGATTCCATGACCGGCCGCGCAAGCCCAGAGCCCACCGTCTCCATCCGACTGGCGCGATTGATCGTCGCGACCGTGAAGGCGTGCGGCGTGAGCTCTGATGAAGTGTTTGCACGGTCGGGCCTCGATCAGGCCGTCCTCCGCGATGACGAGGCGCGCATCCCCGTGTCTCGCGAAGCCGCCCTCTGGAGTGCGGGCACGGCCCTGTGTCGCGACCCGCACTTCGGGCTGCGCGCCGCCGCCGCGTACCGCCCGGGACAGTTCGACGTCTTCGACTACGTCTGCCGCAGCGCACCCAGCGTGCGCGGCGCCATCGAACGGTCCATCCGCTACAACCGGCTGTTGCATGACACCGCCGAGCTCCGGCTCGAGGAGCGGGGCCCGCTGGCGACCGTGATCCACCGGTGGCACGGTGATCCGGCGGCGCTCTCACATGAGGCCGAGGAGTACACGCTCGGAGTCATGGTCAGCGCTGCGCGGTCCTGGTCCGGCGGACGCTTCACGGTGCGCAGCGTCTCGTTCCGACATCCGCGTCCGGCGGACATCGCGCCGCTGGTCTCCTTCTTCGGGACGGACCGACTGACGTTCGGCGCCGCCGATGGCGCCGTGACCTTCGAACGCGCCTTGCTCGACATGGCCATGCCCGCCGCCGATCCGGGCTTGTGCAGCGTCCTCGAGCGCCACGCCGATGCGCTCCTCTCGCAGCTTCCGAGGTCGAGCGACTTTCCCGGGAGGGTCCGGGAGCTCATCGCCAGCTCGCTTCGGGATGGTGCGCCGACCGCCGAGGACATCGCCCGCGCGTTGCACCTGAGCGCGCGCACTCTCCAACGACGCCTCGCCGATGCAGAGACGTCCTTCGGCGAGGAGCTCGAGTCGGTGCGCAAGGGGCTCGCTGCGCGCTTCCTCCAGGATCGGCGCATCGCCATTGCCGATGTCGCCTTCCTCCTCGGCTACTCCGAGGCGCGAGCCTTCCACCGCGCCTTCAAGTCCTGGACGGGACAGACACCGGGGCAGTGGCGGGAGCGCGCCGAACCGTGATCGGACCTAGAGCGGATCCTGCACCCCGCGCGAGAGATCCCAATCGCTCGCTTCGTGTCCCGCCTTCACCCTCACCTCCGGATGGGCGCTGACGAAGTCGCGCAGGGACTGCAGGCTCTTGTCCGCCGCGCCGCGGTCCTCCACGCCACCGGGCGCCACGCCGAGGTCGAAGCCCTCGCGGGTGTGGGACGCATCGCAGGTGAGCAGCGCCGGGCCTCCCTCCGCGCGCACGAGGAACGAAAGGTTCCCTGCGGCGTGTCCCGGCGTCGGGAGCACCAGCACCGATCCGTCTCCGAGCAGGTCGAGGGCCTCACCGTTCCCAGGCAGGGAGAGCGTCTGGATCTTCTCGAAGCCGGCGAGGTGGTTGGCCGGCGCGTACCACGGTCCGCCGTAGCTCGACTGGGCGCCGGCACCGATGATCAACGGAAGGTTCTTCGGAAGATCCGGCAATCCGGACGTGTGGTCCGTGTGCATGTGAGAGAGGACGATCATCTTCAACGTCGAGAGGTCCACCCCGAGCGATTCGAGCAGCGCCCGGGTGTCGTTGCCTTTCTCCTGCCGGGCGAAGGACGCGAGGAAGCTGACCCCGCCGAAGTTCCCGTGCCCGCTCTCCGCGAAGGTGTGATCGAACCCCGTGTCGACGAGGAAGTCCCCGGCCGTGGGGTGCCGCACCAGATAGGCCACCACCGGCACCCACAGCTTCGCGTCGGTCCGGTTCTCCAGGTTTGGGTGATTGAAATCGAGGACGAAGCTGCGATCGACCTCGATCTCTCCAGTGACGAGGGGGAGGACCTTCACCCGGGGACCTTCTGCGAGGGCGGTCTCCCAGGCGACGACAGGCAGGGGCTCGTGGGCGGTCTCCTCGGGAGACGCAATACAACCCACGGCAAGGAGCAGGACAAGGGCAGAGAGCAGCGTTCGGATCATGCTCGCAACAGTACGGAGGGGACGGCCGCGCCACAGGGACACGGCGTGCCAGACCGACGGACAATCCGTGCCAACGCGTGGCCGGGGCACCGCGCATTCACGCGCGGTCAGAACGCCGCAAATCCAGCGAGATAGCTGAGGGTGTTGGCCACCGCCGAGGCAACGAGCGCTCGGCCAGGATCGCGCGGCCGGCTGACCAGCGCGTAGACGCCGGCCTCGATCACCAGCGCACCGAGTTCGCCAATCAGGATGACGCTCTGGTACGCGGCAACCACTCTCGGCAGCAGAAAGTGCATGGCCAGATGCGTGGTGGTGGTGGTCAGGATGCAAGCGATTCCCATGCGGATCGGCTGGTCCCGGAAGACGAGGACCACCACGGGCACCTCGATCGCCAACGTGATTGCCAGCGCAATCTGATACGGCGTCACGCTAACGGCGCCGCTTCCGCGAGATGAGCCAAAGCCCGATCCCCAGCACCACCGCATTGGCGGCGACCACCGACGCCGACTCCGCCGAACAACCGCAGCCGGTGGTCCCACCGTAGCCGCAGATCTCACGGTCCCTGTCCCAGGGCACCTCACCGTCGAAGGAGACGGGACCTGTCAGTCCGCTCGACCGCTCGCAGGTTCCCAGTGCGGAGGTCACCTGGGCCACTTCGAAGTAGTACGTGCCACACGAAGAGGCATGGCACTCGTACGGCCGGGCGTAGCCGTACTGCCATGCGCCGGGAGGAACGCACTCGTCCACGAAGCACCCGTTCGCGTCGCAATCGGTAAGCTTCGCCGTCTCGCCGGAGGCCTCGTTCCTGCGCAACAGGCCATCGGGATCGGGGCACGTCCGCGCGCCGAACGCCTCCGGGCAGATGGTCACCTTGTTGGCTTCGACCTGGACGCGATAGCCCACCGGCATGGCGCAGTTCGCTTGTGCCGGGAGAGGAACCGCCAGCAGGGCAACTGCCACCATGGACCCGAAAATCGACCATCTGCTCATTGTGTTCCTCTGCGAGCGTTGGACCGTCTCGACCATAGCCCATGGAGAGGATGACTCGAGAATGCGACTGCCCGCCCCGGCGCAGTGGCCGGAGCGGGCATCCCACTGGGAATCGAGCTGAGTCGCTACCCGCGCGGCGAGAAGCGGTAGGCGGCAGGCACCGGCGACGGGAAGCCGAGGATCAGGCCCTGTCCCTGGATCTGGCTCTGCACCTGGCAGTTCTCCGTGCAGGCCGGCTGCGCAGGCTCGAGCGCCACGGCATCCTCGCCCATCACCTGGCCCATGCGGCCGCCGCTCTGAATCAACCAGTCGGACCGACCGCCGCAGTGGTTCACGTTCGAGGTGGTCCCGTTCGCGTTCGGAATGGCGTTCACGCAGTTGGTCTGGACGCGGGTCGCCACCTGCGGGCTGTCACGGCCGACCAGCGAGCTGGAGAGGTCGCTGCCGAAGTTCACGCGCGGGGTGATGGTGAGGACCGTGGTGGCGTCGTACTGGAACGTCTCACCGTTACGGTTCCGGAAGTTCGGGTTGTCGTAGAAGAACACGTCCGGGTGGAGGATGTGGGTGACGGGAGTGGGCCGCCCGTCCTCGCGCTCCGGCTCCATCTGGAAGATGCCGCCTTCGGCGCAGTCCTTCGCCTGGATCTTCATGCTCAGGCCGTTGCAGTTGATGTCAGCAGGAGTTGACAGGTGCGTGCATCAGGCCGGGGACCCGTCCCGCTTCGTCGGCGTGAAGAAGTTCAGCGGGACGTGCAGGTGCCCCGGAAGCCGGCCGGCGCCCACGTTCACCTGGATCGAAG
>JBAWAM010000173.1:0-2954 GCA_049589315.1 Myxococcaceae bacterium | reverse complement strand
CGCGCAGGTTGCCCGCCGCGCCCAACGGGACGTCGACGTACATGTCCAGCAGGCCGAGCGACACGCCCGGGCTCGGGGCCTTCGCCTCGTCCTCACCGGCGAAGCCGAGCAGGACGCGGTACTTCAGCCCCTGGACGTGGCCGGAGGCGCCGAGGCGCGCCTGCCGGAGGAACATGTACGCGCGGTTCTGGTCGCGGAACTCACTCTCGACGCGTTCGACGTGGCCGAGCACCTGAAGGCGGCCATCGAGGTTCACGCCGACGTTGTCTGTCTTCACGATCTCCGCGGCATCCGCGGACCAACCACCAGCAGAGAAGGCCAGAGACGCTGCGACAGCTGCTGCACCGAGATGTTTCATTGAGGGCCTCCATGGCTCTGAAGCCTTTGCCCGATGGTGCTCTATCCAACGTTCGTGCCAACGGCCCGGAGGGTCGCTGCGACAGGCCCTCTCTCTAAGGAGGGGCGTGCCGCTCGACCTGTCTCACACGCCCTTTGTTCCTCACGGCCGGCGCAAGCCCTGCGTTGGGGCGCAACAAGTGCACGTCCCCACGGCTGCCTCGAATCGACGCACAGAGGGAAGGCCTCTGGGCACGCCCCTTGAAGTATTTTGCTCCGTCCCCGCCGAGATATGTGGTCCGAGGAAGACATGAAACGCATCTGGGTCTCCGCAGCACTCGCCGCAGGTCTCATCGGAACGCCCTCGCTTGCCGATGGGCCGGTCACGAGCCGCCTCTGGTTCCAGGGTGAGTTGCCGATCTACGCCTTCCGGTGCGACGCGAAGCGGGTGGAGACAGGGCTCACGGGGCTCGACCAGGCGGGGACGATCGAAGCGTTCGGCCGATCCGAGATCGGTGGGGCCTTGAAGATCCTGGTGGCCTCGCTCGACTGCGACAACGGCATGATGAACGAGGAGCTCCGGAATGCGCTGAAGATGCGCGAGCACCCGGAGATCTTCCTGAAGATGAAGTCGCTGCAGCTCGGAGAGCGGAAGGGCGACGTGGTGGAGGTCCTCGCGAAGGCGGAGCTCACGCTGTCCGGTCAGACGCGCTCGATCGTCGTCAACGGCGTGGCGAAGGAGACGCCCCGGGGCGTGGTCATGCTCGGTGAACACCAGCTCAAGATGACGGATTACGGCGTGCAGCCCCCGTCGCTCCTGCTCGGCACCATCAGGGTGAAGGACGAGGTGACGGTCGGGTTCGAGTTCACCATCGCTGCCGCCACGCAGGCGGCTACTGCAGTCGACCCGGCACGCTGATGCCACGAATCCGTCGATACAGCGCCAACGCATATCGGTCGGTCATTCCGCTGACGTAGTCGGTCACCCGGAGCAGTCGTTCGTAACGGGAGAGCGCGCGCGGGTCCTCCACGGCTCCATTCTGTCCGAGCAGATCGAGCGTCTTCCTCTGCCTCTTCGTGGGCCGGGTCTCCGCGCTCATCACGGCATCGACGAGGTCATGCAGGAGCCCGCCGATGGCTTCATACCCGGCGAGCTCGATCTCGAGCACCGCGGGCGACCTGTAGCACTTGTCCCTCGCGAACTCGTTCAACGCGGCGAGCGCGTCGCGGGAGGGGATCACATCCTTGAGCGCGCGGTCGTGCGCTCCCGTGAGGAGCGCCTCTTCATTGTCGACGAACGCCTGGGTGCATTCGTCGATCAGCTGCCCGATGGCGATCGCGCGCAGAAAAGCGACCCGCTCTCGAGGCGATCGGAAGGCAGTGCGCCGCTGGTCCTTGTAGCCGGGACGGTTGCGGACGATGGCGAGGAGCATCTCTTCGGCGTCGCGCGCCGCGACCAGATTCAGGTGGACACCGTCCTCGACGTCCAGAATCGAGTAGCAGATGTCGTCGGCGGCCTCGACGAGGTACGCGAGGGGATGCCGCACGTGCCCATCGACGTGCTCCGCTCCGGGCAGCGCGATCAGGCCGACCTCCTGGCACAGCGCCTGGAAGATGGACTGCTCGGCACGGTGAACGCCGTGCTTCTTCATCTCCGGCCGGGGGGGAACCTTCACGTCGTCGCCGCCCGAAAGACGCGGGTACTTCATGAACGCGGCGAGGCTCGCCGCCGTCAGGCGCATCCCTCCGCCGGACTCCATCTGAAGCCTCGCGACCGTCCGGAATCCCTGCGCGTTGCCTTCGAAGGCGGTGAAGTCCGAACGCTCCTCCGCGGGTAGCGTCCTCAGCGCCTCCTGCCCGACCGGGTTGTGCAGGAAGAACTCGCTGATCGCGTCCTCGCCCGCGTGGCCGAACGGCGGATTGCCGATGTCGTGGGCCAGGCAGGCAGCGGAGACGATGGCGCCGAAATCGCTCGCGCCGAGATCCAGACCTCGCCGCTGAACCACCACCGCCCCGACCGCGTGCGCGAGCGAGCGTCCGACCGAGGCCGCCTCGAGGCTGTGAGTCAGGCGGGAGTGAACGACGTCGTCCTCCGGAAGCGGGAAGACCTGCGTCTTGTCGTGCATGCGCCGCAGCGCGTTCGAGAAGATGAGGCGGTCCCAGTCGCGCTGGAACTGCGAGCGCTCCGGTTCGCCTTCGCGCTTTACGACCTGCCCCGATGCGCTGACCCGTGCGTGCGACAAGAGCTGCTGCCACGTCATCATCTGCGTCTGCCTCTTTCCCGGTTGCCCTGCCACGCCGCTGACGCTCACGCGCGGTTCGACAGAGCGAGCTTCAGCATGAACTGGACCGCCGGGGTCGTGTTCACGGCTTCCAGCTTCACGCCCGGATGCGCCCGAGCCCATACACGGAAGAGCTCATCGGCGAAACCCTGACCGATCTCGGTGACGTCCTTGAAATCGAGGACGATCTCCTCGAACGCATCGAGCCCGACGAGCAGTCGTTTCGCTTCCGAGCGGGAGATGAATCGCAGCCCGGTGTCGAACAACTTGACCCAGGTGCGAGTGCGGGAGAAGGCCATGTCTTCATTGCTGTACGCGTCGAAGACGTTCTTGAGC
>JBAWAM010000172.1:0-3807 GCA_049589315.1 Myxococcaceae bacterium | reverse complement strand
GATCCTCCGCGTGCATCAGGAGCACGTTGAAGTACTCCGTCCGCCGCACCTCCCCATATTGACGAAGCAGTTGGACGGCCCGGTTGTACTGACGACCGCGCACCGTCACGATCACGTTCCAGTTCGTCATGAGGCGGTCTAGCCCCTCCGCTTCGATTCATCCGGCTCCGCCATCTGCACCTGTGGGCGGTCTTCCGGGAGTCCGGCGGTCGTCCGCTCGACCCGCGTTCCGTCGACGCTCTCCTTCCGCGGATCGTGGCCCAGCTCCTCGCGCGAGCCGGGCTTCGCGTCTTCAGGCGGCTCGCCGGACGCCTCGCGGCTCGGGTCCTCGTGGAACGCCTCCGCCATCTCCTTGCGCCGGTCCTCTTCGTCTCGCGTCGCCATCTCTGCCTCGCATCGCAATGGGATCGAAGGAAACGGTGGTCATCGGCAAAAAGCGGTGCCAACCGGCGCAGGCGACCGAGCGAACGCGCTCCTGTGGCAGAGCCTCACGCGCTGTTCGAGCGGGAGCGCGAGCGCGGCGGCCGCGGCAGAGCAGGTGGCGGAAGTGTTTCGTCGTAAAGGGCTGAATGTCGGCTAGAACACGCGCTCATGTCCGAGCGATTCGTCTCTGCCGAAGAAGCGGTGGCCGTCATTGAGTCCGGCAACCGCGTGTTCATCCACAGCGTCGCCGCCGCGCCACAGCTCTTGATCCAGGCGATGACCCGCCGCGCGCCGGAGCTGCGCAAGGTGGAGATCGTTCACCTGCACACCGAGGGCCCCGCCCCCTACGCCGCGCCCGAGTACGCCGAGAGCTTCCGCACCAACGCGTTCTTCGTCGCGGCCAACACCCGCGAAGCGGTGCAGACCGGCCGAGGAGATTACCTCCCGGTCTTTCTCAGCGAGGTTCCCCTCCTCTTCCGCCGCGGCATCCTTCCCCTCGATGTCGCCCTCATCCAGGTGTCCCCTCCGGACAAGCACGGCTTCTGCTCGCTGGGCACGTCGGTGGACGTGACGCTCGCCGCGGTGGAGACGGCGAAGCACGTCATCGCCCAGGTGAACCGGAACGTCCCGCGCACCCACGGCGACAGCCAGATCCATGTGAAGCGCATCCACACGCTGGTCGAAGGAAATCTGCCGCTCCCCGAGCACAAGCCTCCGGTGATCGGCGACGTGGAGCGGGCGATCGGGCGGCACGTGGCCGAGCTGGTCGAGGACGGAGCCACCCTGCAGATGGGCATTGGCGCAGTCCCCGACGCGGTGCTCGCCGCGCTCACGAATCACAAGAAGCTGGGCATCCACACCGAGATGTTCTCCGACGGGGTCATCGATCTGGTGGAGCGCGGGGTCATCACCGGCGAGTTGAAGAAGGTCCTTCGCGGCAAGATCGTCGCGGGCTTCGTGAACGGGACCCGGCGCCTCTACGACTTCATCGACGAAAACCCCTCGGTGGCGATGCTGGACATCCAGTGGGTCAACGACACCTCGGTGATCCGGCAGAACAAGAAGGTCACCGCCATCAACAGCGCGATCGAAGTCGACCTCATGGGCCAGGTCTGTGCGGACTCGATCGGTGAGAAGCAGCACTCCGGCGTCGGGGGTCAAATGGACTTCATCCGCGGCGCCTCGCTGTCGGAGGGCGGCAAGCCGATCATCGCCCTGCCCTCGGTCACCAGGCGGGGTGAGTCCCGGATCGTGGCGGTGCTCAAGCCGGGCGCCGACGTGGTCACCACCCGCGCGCACGTGCACTACGTCGCCACCGAGTACGGCGTGGCCAATCTGTACGGCAAGAACCTGCGTCAGAGGGCCAGGGCGCTTATCGGGATCGCTCACCCGAGTCATCGGGAGACTCTGGAGCAGGCGGCGCGTCTGAGGTTCGGAAATCTCGATTCGTGAGAGGCCCCTCCGCACGGGCCTCCACGAACTGACGAACCATCGGGTGCTCCAGCGCGAAGAAGGCGTCGGTGGGCGCGCTCGTCACGATGCGCCCCCGGAAGAGCAGCGCCACGCGGTCGGCCAGGAGCCGCACACTGGAGAGGTCGTGGGTGACGACCACCGTCGTCGCCCGGAGCTTCAGGTGGAGCTCACGGATCAAGGTGCTCATCACCGTGACCAGCACCGGGTCCAGGCCGGCCGTGGGCTCGTCGAACAGGAGGATCTCCGGCTCGAGCGCGATCGCCCGGGCGAATCCGACGCGTCGCCGCATCCCGGTGGAGAGCGCCGACGTGGGCAGGTGCTCGACGCCAGGCAACTGCACGAGTGAGAGGCACTCCGCCACCCGGGCCCGGATACGCTCCGGGTCGACGTGCCCTGCCTGCATCAGGGGAAACGCGACGTTCTCCCCCACGCTCATCGAGTCGAAGAGCGCGCCCTCCTGGAAGGCCAGCCCGTAGCGCCGGCGGAGCAGACGTTGCTCGCGTCCGGAGAGGGCCCAGAAGTCCCTTCCAAAGACCCGGACGGTCCCCGACTCGGGCCGGAGCAGGCCGATCAGATGTTTGAGCAGCACCGACTTGCCGGCGCCGGAGGGGCCCATGATCGCCAGGACCTCGCCCCGGCACGCCTCGATCGATACACCTTCGAGGACTCGCCTCGGCCCGAAGCTGCGCGTGAGGTTCTCGGCCTGGAGCACGACCTGCGCTTCGGACATCCGGGCGCCTCAGAACACGAGACCGGTGAGGAGGAAGTCGACGACGACGATCGCCGCGCTGGCCGAGACCACGCCTTCCGTGGTGGCCCGCCCGACGCCTTCGGCCCCACCGGAGGCGTGAAATCCCTTCTGACAGGCGATGATCGTGAAGACCGCCCCGAACACGAACGCCTTGAGGATGCCCGACCAGAAGTCCCGGAAGTCCATATAGGCGAAGCTGCTGTAGTCGTACTGCTGCGAGTTCGCGTCCATCACCCAGATGGAGACCAGGCGACCGCCCAGGATCGACACGCCATCCGCCAGGATGGTCAACAGCGGGAGCATCATCGTCCCGGCAATCACCCGAGGCACGAACAGGTACTTCACCGGATCCGTCCCCATCGCCACCAGCGCGTCGATCTGCTCAGTGGCGCGCATGCTGCCGAGCTCTGCAGCGATGGAGCTCCCTACCCGGGCAATGACCATCAGCGCCGTGAGCACCGGCGCGACCTCGCGCAGCATGGTGAGCGCAACCACGCCTCCGACGAAGCCTTCCGCGCGAAAGCGGGCAAACCCGGCGTACGTCTGCAACGCGATGACCCCTCCCGTGAACGCGGCGGTGAAGGACACGACCGGAATTGATTGGACGCCCACCCGCACCATCTGCCGGAGGATCTCCCGGCCATTCCACGGCGGCGTGACCGTCCCCACGAGGACGCTTCCCAGGTAGGTGAAGAACCGCCCGGTCTCCTCACAAAGGGAGATCACCGACGCCCCGAGCGCCTCCAGCGTGCGCATGGTTCCGCCTCCCTCGCGTGGGTTGCAGGAGCGGGGCCAGCTCCATGCCCAGGCGCCCAACGGGATCACGCACCCTTGGCGTGTCAAGCCGCACACGCCTGCCGAAAACCGGGCGTTTCTACAGGGCCGTCCCTGAAGCGCCGGGCTCGAGCTCCACGGCGACCTCGGCGTCGGCGCTCAGCCGCACGGTCACGTCGGCGTCCTGCCACCCGGGCCGGGACAGCGCGAGCGACAACGGGCGATTGCTCTCGTGCAACACGATGCGCAGCGGCGTACGCCCCAGCGGCTCCCCGGTGTCGGTCCGGACGACCTCTGCGCCCTCGGGGGTGGAGCGGATGGTGATCTTCACCTCACGCGGGACCTGGGATGCGGGCGCGTCCGGCACCCGCTCGTCGAGGCGGTCC
>JBAWAM010000171.1:0-1983 GCA_049589315.1 Myxococcaceae bacterium | reverse complement strand
AGCTGGGACCCCAACATCCTCGACTTCAAGTACGTCACCCCGGGCGTGCAGGTGACCAGGGAGGTCACTTTCTCCAACGCCGGTCCGAGCGACGTCCAGCTCTCCCAGATCAAGCCGCTCAACATGGCGGAGTTCTGGGTGGTTGCCGCGGCCGGTGCGGACGCGACCAGGCTGACTGTGCCAAAGGCGGAGAAGAATTCGGCCGGCGCGTGGGTTCCGGGCACTGCGAAGCTGACCGTGGCGTTCAAGCCCCTCCAGCTCGGGCCCCGTCAGACGCAACTCCAGTTCCAGACCAACCTCGCCAAGCAGCCAACGGGTTTCGTGACCCTCAAGGGCTTCGGCGGTGGTCCTGACATCCAGGTGACCCCGTCGCCCACGCTGAACTTCGGCCAGGTGGCGTTCTTCCAGGGGGCGAACTCGTTCCAGAAGCGCAAGCTGACGGTCATGAACATCGGCACCGCACCGGCCGTGCCGGACGCGGCGGCCAACCTGCGCCTGGGCAAGGCCGCGGCCAACGGCGACTGGTCGGCTCCGTTCGTCGAGGTGTTCCCGCTCAACGCGGACACCGACCCGACCGAGTTCGAGGTCATCGTCCCGACGCTCCCGACCTACGATCCGGCGGTTGGTCTCCAGGCCGTGGCTGGCAAGAACAAGGTCGATCTCGAGGTGAAGATCACCCCGAAGTCGATCGCGCTCAAGCAGGCGGAGATCCACATCTACTCGAACGATCCCGACCAGCCGGTCTACAAGATCACCGTTTCGGCCGACGCGGTGAACCTGCCCCCCTGCAACTACGAGGTCACCCCGAGCGTCCTCTCGTTCGGTCTGATCTCGGCGCCGGACTACCGCGACCTGTCGTTCCAGATCCGCAACAACGGCACCGGGGCCGGTGACATCTGCCTCCTCTCGTCGCTGGACATCGCCGCGGGTTCGGATGCGGCCTTCTCCCTCCCGGATGGTCCGATCGACAGCTACACGATGCAGCCGGGCGAGACGAAGCAGATCAAGGTCCGCGTGCACCCGACGGGACAGACTCCGAGCGGCGTGACCAACATCCAGGGGATCGTCGAATTCTTCATGTCCTCGCCGTCCCGGCCGAGTTTCCAGGTGGTGCTGAACGCGCAGCTGGCGCCCAGTTGCCTCACCATCGCGCCGGACGACCTCGACTTCGGCACGGTGAAGGTGGGCTGCAGCTCCCAGACCCGCTCGTTCCTCATCTACAACACGTGCTCTGCGCCGGTGACGGTCACCAACTTCAGCCTCCAGAACGCGGGCGGCTTCCCCGCCGGCGACGCGCGCTGCTCGAATCCGGGCCAGCCGTGCCCCGAGTACATCGAAATGCGCACGCTCCCGATTACGGGGAGTGGTCTGGTGCTGAACTCGGGTGATGCGCCGCAGGAGTTCCAGATCAAGTACCGCCCGATCGACATTGGCGCGGACAACGGCGCGGTGGCGATCAACGCGACCCAGAACGGCACCCAGGTGACCTACGTGGTGTCGCTGACCGGCCGCGGTGACACCGTCGGCATCCAGACCGACGTGTTCATGCAGGACGCGAAGCCCAAGGCGGACATCCTGCTGGTCATCGACAACTCCGGCTCGATGGGCGACGAGCTGGCCTCGCTGGCCGCCAACTTCGGTTCGTTCATCAAGTACGCGAACTCGGCCAAGGTCGACTACCATATCGCCGTCACCACCTCCGACAACACCAAGGAGGGAGGAACATTCGTGTTCGGCGCCGGCCACCCGGAGAAGGTGCTGAGCCCGACCACCTTCGACGTGGAGACGAAGTTCAAGGCGAAGGTGAACGTGGGCACCAACGGTTCGGCCACGGAGATGTGCTTCGAGCCCGCGCTGAGAGGCCTGACCGCGCCGAAGGTGAACGCGGAGAACGCCGGGTTCCTCCGCAACGAGGCCGCCCTCGCCCTCGTGTGCATCACCGACGAGGAGGAGCAGTCTCCACAGTCGGTGACCTACTACCAG
>JBAWAM010000170.1:0-14212 GCA_049589315.1 Myxococcaceae bacterium | reverse complement strand
CCGCGCGTCGGTCACCGCGGAGGGACGCGCCGCGAGGATGAGGGCCTCGGACGGGAGCTCGCCCTCATCGTCGACGGCGATGGCCGCCCCGACGTCCATCGTCAGCGGACCGACCTCCTCGGGGTCCGGGAGGGGCGTGTGTGTGATCGGGAGTCCCGAGACTGCGATGGCGGCAGGGTGGTGCGCGGCCGCGTCCTCTCCGAAGAGCTCGCGCATGAAGGCGGCGACGACCATCGGGTCCCGCGCACGCCGCTCTTCGGCGACGGTCTCCAGCGCCTGGGCGAATTCGACGGCCGTGGCGTACCGCAGCTCACGGTCCCACGACAGCGCCCGCAGGACGATCTTCTCGAGTGATTCGGGGCACTCGGGGTTCAGCTCGCGGATCGGCTGGGGCTTCTTCTCGGTGCCCTCGAAGTACTCCCGCAGCGAAGTGCCCTTGAAGGGAGGGCGGCCGGCGAGCAGCTCGTAGAGGACCGCGCCCATCGCGAACAGGTCCGCTCGCGCATCCACCTCCCGGATGTGGAACTGTTCGGGCGCCATGTAGGCGAGCTTCCCCTTCACGACGCCCGGCGCGGTCTGGTCCCGGTCCCTCATGATCTTCGCGATGCCGAAGTCGGTCACCTTCACGGTCCCGTCGAACCCGACGAGGATGTTCTCCGGGCTCACGTCGCGGTGGATGATCCGCAGGGGCTCTCCGCGGTAATCGCAGAAGGTGTGGGCGTAGTGGAGGCCGCGAAGGGCCTGGGCGCACATGGCCGCGGCGAGCGCGGGGATCATCCAGCGTCCCGCTTTCATCATCGCAGCCCGGATCCCGCGCAGGCTGTAGCCGTGCACGTACTCCATCGCCAGGAAGTACGTGCCCTCGTCCTGACCCAGCTCGAAGATCTGCACGAGGTTCGGGTGCGTGAGCAGGGCGGCCACCCGCGCCTCGTTGAGGAACATCTCGATCGCTGCGGCATCCTGGGCGAGGAAGGGAAGGATCCGCTTCACCACCACGATCTTGGAGAACCCTCCCGGTCCTCCCGACATGGAGAGAAAGACTTCACCCATCCCTCCGGCGCCCAGCAGGTGCATCAGCTGATAGCGCCCTATCCGGTCTCCGCTCATCCCTGGCTGACCATAGACCAGACCGGCCACCCTGGTCGAAAGCCACCGGCTCATGAAGGGCCCCCGCTGCAGCGGCTACGCGGCGCGGCGTGGCCGGCTGCCCAGGGATCGAGCAGGCTCCGGCGCTTCGGCGGGGGTGGATCCCGGAGCCTTGCCCAGGTCGACGCGGACTACGACGCGCGGGCTGGCCACTGCGCACAGCAGAGCACCCATGCCGGCGAACGCCAGAGGAGCGAAGACCGGCGGTGCGATCGAGAGGGCGCCGGTAATGGTTCCGAAGGTCAGCCGCTCGTCCTGGAGATCGTCGAAGAAGGGGATCAGGTGGTAGCCCGCGCCGGCGAGCCCGACGACGACCGCGAGCAGACCGACCGCGAACAAGCCGATCCCGAGCGTGCGCCGGCTCAGGCGGCGGGCTCCGATGGCGATCAGCACCACCGCCCCGATGGGGCCGAACACCACCGGCACCCATTGGGCGAGGTGGCTCGGCTCCTTCCCGGCGAAGTGGCTGATCCACGAGTCCAGGCCGAGCATGAGGAGGCCCGGTCCGATGAGCAGCGCGATTCCCGCAGCTCCATTGAGGTGTTGCAGGCGGCGAAGCATGTTCTTCATGTTTCCTCCAGGTTGGACCCAGCCCTCCTTGCACGGGTGATGCCCCGTCGCAGCGTGAGGGAGAGCGGCCAGAACGCGCGGGTACAGCTGCCCAATCGGGTGCGCAGATCGATGCGGGACTGCTCACTCCACTGCGCGGCTTCCACACCTGCGCTCCTGCGAGACGCGGTGGTCCGCGGATTGCTCAGAAGGCACGCGCCACCCCGAAGGAGGAACTGCACATGGCTTCGATCGAGAGCTCCCACGCGGTCGCCGTTCAGGTCGTCGGAAACGCCGTCGAATCCGGAGGACGCACCTGGCCGCTCGCGCAGGTCGACTTCGTGGACGTGAAGGAGGGCGTCGATCTGACCCTGTCGTTCATCGAGCTCGCGGCGGCGGCGTTCCTCCTCACTGCGGGGATCGCGCTGGGGTTCGTGGGCGAGTCCCTGACCTGGGCGCTCCTCGCGGCATTCCCGGGTCTCGTACTGGTGGGGATGGCGGTACACCGCGGACTGGTAGGCGACCCGCTGTACGCGCTGGTGCTCCGGCGTGGGGAGGAGGAGGAGGTCGTGTGCTACAGCGCGGACCGCCACTGCATCCTGCGTGCGGCGGAGCGGGTGCGCGCTGCGTGCGTGTGAGGCAGTATTGCGCCGTGTTCGCTCTTCGCGTCCTGACCAGCCTCATCGTGGTCACCCTGGCGCAACCTGTCCGGGCTGCGCCTCCGGCTCCGGCGGTCGAGACGGCCGGCACCCAGTTCGTGAACCTCGACTACGAGGGGTGCGTGAAGCACGTCGAGTCTGCGCTGGCCGCGCCGCGCGAGTCGACGGAGATCGCCGAGCTGCACCTGTTCCGGGCACTGTGCGAGCACGGGCTCGGGAAGGAGGAAGCAGCGGTCAGCCACCTGCAGGTTGCGCTCGCGCTGGATCCGACCCTGCGCGCACCGGAGTGGGTGAGCCCCCGCGTCCACGCGTTCGTCGACCGGGTGGTGCAGCAATTCACGGAGGCTTCTGGGAAGACGTCGTCGCCTCCGGCCGACGCGCCGCTGCAACAGGAGCCCCTTCTCGCGGATGCGTCGTCCCCGGCGGCGCCTCCCGCTTCACCGTCCACCGGCTCCGGGTTGCGGACCGCCCGTTGGGTACTCGTTGGTGCGGCCGGCGCCTTCGCCGCCGCGGGCGCCGGCTTCGGACTGCACGCGCAATCGATCGAGCGCGAGTTCAAGTCGACGGCCTTCATGAACGAGCGCGTGATGCTGGCGAATGACGCGCAGCGAAGCGCCTCGGTCGCGAACGTCTCGTTCGGTCTGGCGGCGAGCGCTGCGGTCGGGTTCGCGCTGACGTGGCTCTTCTCGGAGCAGGTGCCCACTGCAGTGGGCAACTCGCCGCCGAGTGCTCACTGAACTGCGCAGCTCCGGTGGGGCGGGGGAATCGCTCTCCCCTCGTAGAGCGCTGGAACGCGAATTGCCTTGAGTGCGCCCCATGATGAAGAACCTCTCTGTGTGTGGGTGGGGGCTGTTGCTCGCGACCGGCTGCATCGTCGGTCCGGACAACCTCGTAGGGGAGGAGTGCCAGGTCGACGGGGACTGCAAGAACGGGTTCCAGTGCGTACGCATCACGAATCCGGACGCCGCGCTCTGCCTGCCGCCCGGCTCGGACGTGGACAAGACGTGGTCAGGGACGGGGACAGGGACTGGGTCGGCGCTGCCGGACGGCGGTGGAGGCGCCGGGCCCGTCGATCCGGGGAGCGGACCGTTCTACTGCGACGAGATCAAGCCCATCCTCGACACCTATTGCGCGAGCTGCCACGGCGCGTCGCCCGCGGGCGGTGCACCTGCGACCTTCCGCCTGGACGTCTTCGAGACGATGGGAGGGGTCCCCGGCGCCGGAGCGAAGGCCGCACGGGTGAAGGCCCGGGCTTCGGACTCGAAGACGATGCCTCCGCCGAGCTCGCCGCAGCCGACGAGCGAAGAGCTTGCGCTGCTCGCTGCCTGGGCGCAGGCGGGCGCCCCTGAGTGCCAGGGGAGCGGCTCCAACGGGTTGCCTGATGGCGGAGCGGGAAACAGCGTGGGCTACGTCGATGGCCCGGTCAGCCTCTCGATGCACGTGAAGCCGCTGCTGGAGACGTACTGCGGGACCTGTCACTCCGGCGGCGCAGCGCAGGGCGACTTCAACGTGATGGGCAACCTGTATTCGCAGCTCATGGCGGAGTCGGATGAGGACAGCAGCTACCCGCGCGTGGAGCCTGGAAACCCACAGCGGAGCCTGATCTGGATCGCGATGTCTGGCGGAGGGGACGAGCTGGTCGACGCCATGCCGTTCAACACGCCGGGTCTGGCGGTGACCGCGCCCGAGGACTTCAAGGTCATCGAGCTCTGGATACAGCAGGGCGCTCCCAACAACTGACCGTGGGTTGTCCCCCGGCCCGGGTCCTGTTTTGATTCGGGCCCTCCATGAGGTCTGCCGCTCTGAAGGAAAGCTTCTCGTTGATCGCGGTCGCACTCGTGGCGACGTCGTTCGCCGCATGCTCCGTGCAGGTCGACGTGGACGGCGGGCGGTGCGATGAGACGCATCCCTGTTCGCCGGGGTGGACGTGCGGCGTCGACGGCTGGTGCGGACAGCCCGGCGCGACGGACGGGGGCGGAGATTCCGGCACTCCGCTCGTGCTGGGAGCCCCCTGTGCGAACTGGCGCCAGTGCGACAGCGGGTTCTGCGTCGACGGGGTCTGCTGTGACGGCGCGTGCACCGGGGCGTGCGTCGCGTGCAATCGGTCCGGAAAAGAGGGCACGTGCACCCACGCAGCGCCGCGCACGGATCCGGAAGACGAATGCGGGACCCACTACTGTAGAGCGTCCGGCGGGTGCGCGACTTCCTGCGAATCCGACGGAGAGTGCAAGCTGGGCTCCTGTGATTCGACCGGCGGCTCGACCCGCGCCTGCGAGTAACGTCCGGCTGCTCGCCGGGTCGCATCCCGACGGCGCAACCTTTCCAGCGACGAAGGCTTGGCCGGGTGGCGCGGTCTGATGATCCTTGCGGCAATGGATGCGAATACCCGCCGCGGTACGCCCGACCCCTCCCTCGACCTGCTGCACCAGGAGCGACGGCATCCTCTGGATGCGATCTTCCTCCCGAAGAGTGTCGCCGTCGTCGGGGCAAGCGAGCGCCCTGGCAGCGTCGGCCGAACGCTCCTCTGGAACCTGATCAGCAACCCGTTCGGAGGCACCGTCTACCCGGTGAACGCCAAACGCTCCAACGTGCTGGGGATCAAGGCGTATCCCTCCGTCAGCGCGCTGCCTGAGCCGCCCGAGCTCGCGGTGATCGTCACGCCGGCGGCGACGGTCCCCGAGGTGGTCCGCGAATGCGCCCAGGTGGGCGTCCGGGGCGCCATCATCATGTCGGCGGGGTTCAATGAGGCGGAGATCCTTCAGACCGCGCGCGCGTCGCGGATGCGGCTGATCGGCCCCAACTGTCTGGGCGTGATGAGGCCGCAGACCGGCCTGAACGCGACCTTCGCCGGGAGCATGGCGCACCCGGGGAACGTGGCCTTCATCAGTCAGAGCGGGGCACTGCTCACCGCCATCCTCGACTGGAGCCACCGCGAGAAGGTGGGCTTCAGCGCCTTCGCCTCGCTGGGATCGATGCTCGACGTCGGCTGGGGCGACCTCATCGACTACCTCGGCGAGGATCCGCACACCCGGAGCATCCTCCTGTACATGGAGACGATCGGCGACGCGCGCTCCTTCCTCTCGGCGGCGCGCGAGGTGGCGCTCCGCAAGCCGATCATCGTGATCAAGGCGGGACGGACGCCGCAGGCCGCACAGGCCGCGGCCTCGCACACAGGCTCGCTCGCGGGCAGTGACGAGGTGCTGAGCGCGGCATTCCGACGGACGGGCGTGCTCCGCGTCGACTCGATCGCGGACCTCTTCTACATGGCCGAAACGCTGGCGCGGCAGCCTCGACCGGACGGCAAGTGCCTCACGATCCTCACCAATGCCGGCGGACCGGGGGTGCTCGCCACCGACTCGTTGATCTCCGGCGGAGGCGAGCTCGCGCCCCTATCGGAGAAGACCCGGGCAGCACTGGACGGCTTCCTCCCTCCGCAGTGGAGCCACGGCAACCCGGTGGACATTCTCGGAGACGCGGATCCGGAGCGGTACGCGAAGGCGCTGGAGATCGCGGCCGCGGACGAGAACAGCGACGGCCTGCTGGTGATCCTCACGCCGCAGGACATGACCGATCCGACCCGGACCGCGGATCGCCTCGCCCCGTACGCCCGACGGTTCCGGTCCAAGCCGGTGCTCGCGAGCTGGATGGGCGGCACCCACGTGGCGGCGGGAGAGCAGATCCTCAACGAGGCGGGTATTCCGACCTTCGGCTATCCGGACACCGCGGCCCGGATCTTCAACTACATGTGGAGGTACAGCTACAACCTCCGCGCACTGTACGAGACGCCGTCGCTCGACGAGGTGTCGGTGATGCCCTGGCGGCGCGAGGGCGCCCGGACGGTGATCGACGCGGCCCGACAGGAGGGGCGTACGCTCCTCACCGAGGCGGAGTCGAAGGCGATCCTGGCTGCCTTCGGGATCCCCACCGTGGAGACGCGGATCGCGACCAGCGCGGACGAGTCGGTCTCTCACGCAGAGGCAATCGGGTATCCGGTGGTGCTGAAGCTCCACTCGAAGGCGATCACCCACAAGACAGAGGTCGGGGGCGTCCGGCTCGATCTGCGCAACGCCGACGCGGTGCGCGCCGCCTTCGAGGGGATCCGCGGCAGGTTGCAGGAATTGGGAAAGCTGGAGGGCTTCGATGGCGTCTCCGTCCAGCCGATGGTGAAGGTCTCGGGCTACGAGCTGATCCTCGGGAGCACGTTGGACCCGCAGTTCGGGCCGGTCCTGCTCTTCGGAACGGGCGGCACGCTGGCCGAGGTGTTCCGAGATCGTGCGCTCGGGCTGCCGCCGCTCAACTCCACCCTGGCCCGCCGGATGATGGAGCAGACGAAGATCTTCGAGGCCCTCAGGGGCGTGCGCGGCCGCGCCGCCGTCGACATCGGCGCGCTGGAGCAGCTGCTCGTGCGGTTCAGTCAGCTCGTGGTGGAGCATCGCGCGATCAAGGAGCTCGACATCAATCCGCTGCTGGCCTCGCCGGAGGGATTGATCGCGCTCGATGCACGCGTGGTCCTCCACGAGCGCGGGGTCTCGGAGGACCAGCTCCCTCCGCTGGCGATCCAGCCGTATCCGTCGCAGTACGTGGGGGACTGGAACCTGCGGGACGGCACGCGCGTACTCATCCGGCCTATCCGGCCCGAGGACGAGCACAAGATGATCGCCTTCCACCGCTCGCTCTCCGAAACGACGGTCTATCTGCGCTACGCGGGGATCCTGCAGCTCTCGCAGCGCATCGCCCACGACCGGCTGGCGGGCATCTGCTTCAACGACTACTCCCGCGAGATGGCCCTGGTCGTCGACTGTGCGCCGGAGTCGAAGGAGGAGGGCATCGCCGCGGTGGGGCGGCTCTCGCGGATCCGCGGGACGGGCGATGCGGAGTTCGCGATGCTGATCGCCGATCGCTTCCAGGGCAAGGGGTTGGGATCCGAGTTGCTCCGGCGCCTCATCCAGGTGGGCCGCGACTGGAAGGTGGAGCGGATCACCGCCGAGATCCTCCCGCAGAACACGACGATGCAGAAGGTCTGCCGCGCGCTGGGGTTCGACCTGATTCCGGGGGCGATGGTCCGCGCGGTCAAGCCGCTGTAGCGCACCGCGGCCTTGATCTGGGGCAAGGTTTCCTCGCGACGGAGGGCGTAACTGCGGTGGCAGGAGGAGCGCGCGGGAACTCACCACGCACGACACATCAGGCGCGCTACCTCCACCATTTGAACCTGCCGGCTCGACGAGGTCTTCGTGATGGCTGAAGGTCGCCGCGGTGTGGCTGCGTGGCTGCTGGTGTGCTGCGCAATGCTCTGGATCCTGATCGTGGTCGGCGGGCTGACCCGGCTCACCCGGTCGGGGTTGTCGATCGTGGAGTGGGCGCCGATCTCGGGGATCCTCCCGCCGCTGAGCGAGGCGGCGTGGAACGAGGCCTTCGACGCGTACCGGGAGACGCCGGAGTACCGGATCGTGAATCACGGGATGTTGCTGGCCGACTTCCAGCGGATCTTCTGGATGGAGTACCTCCACCGGCTGATCGGGCGAGGGGTCGGTCTGGTGTTGGCGGTTCCATTGATCCTTCTGGTTGCTCGACGCGCGCTGCGGGCGAGATTGGCGGCGAGGCTCCTCGGACTGGTCGCGCTCGGCGGGGCGCAGGGTGGGATCGGCTGGGTCATGGTGAAGAGCGGGCTGGTGGACCTGCCGCACGTGGACCCTGTGAAGCTCACGCTCCACCTGGGCATGGGCGTGGGGGTCTTCGCCGGGATGTGGTGGACGGCGCTCCAGGTCGCGTGGGGTGAGAAGCGGGGCGATGGGGGAGTGCCTGCACGCCTGGGCGCTGGGCTGGCGCTCTTCGCGTTCGTGGTGATCGTCAGCGGGGGCCTGGTCGCGGGTACGCGCGCGGGCTTCGCATGGAACACGTTCCCGCTCATGGGCGGGGAGTGGATTCCTTCCGGCTTGCTCGCGGTGAAGCCCTGGTGGCGGAACTTCCTCGAGAACGTCCTGACGATTCAGTTCGTGCACCGATGCCTCGCGATTTCCTTGTTGGCGGGGGTGATCGGGGCGTGGGCGTGGGTCCGGCGGAGTGGGGCCGACCGCAAGGTGGTGCGCGCGTACGACGTGATGCTCGGCGTGGCGACCCTTCAGGTCACGCTGGGGATCCTGACGCTGCTGACGAGGGTCTCGGTGCCACTGGCGGCGGCCCACCAGGGGACGGCGGTCCTGCTCCTGGCCTCCTGCATCGCGGCGGCCATGGTGGCGCGGCGGGGTCCCTGGGAGCGCCCTATCGGCGCGTAGGCTTCTTCTGCGGGGCAGAGGACGGCCTGCGCGGCGACTTCACCGCCGCCTTCTTGGCCCGGGTCGTGGGCTGTTTTTCCGCCACGAGCTTCGGCTCGGCGACGTGCTCGGGCGACACCCTGGGGGTGTCTTCGACGACCGTCATCGAAGGCGGCGGAGCTCGGGCGACCTGATACTCCGCCCGGGTGAAGCGGCAGGTCCCGTCCAGACAGCCCAGCCCCGGATGGAGCTCGCCTCCGAAGTGCTTGGCCCAATCGGTTCCCAGGTGGACCGGTTCCGCGATGGCGCGGCGGTCCTCGCCTTTCCCGGCGAAAGCGCGCAACAGCCCTTCGTCGTCGATGGCGAGCTCCAGTGTGGTCTCGGCGTCCTCGGGAGTGACGGGGCCCAACATCACCCCGCGGCGCTCTCCGAGTGCCCACTCGAACATCATCGGCTCTCCAGGACGGGAGAGCGACACGGCCGCGTAGCGTCCCATCGAACCCTGCAGCAGGACCGAGGCCCGCGCGGCTGGGGGCTCGCCGAACACCAGCCGGTGAAGGACGGGGGCGAATCCGTCTTCCTCGGGGCGCGCGCTCACCTGTGCCCGCCATCGGATCGAAGGCCCCAGCAGGTCGACCACGTCGGCGTTGAACCGGCCCGCCGGTGCCCTCCGGTCCGACTTCGACAGAAGCGTGCTCCCGTCCATCGACACGGCGCGGCCGAAGGCGAGCAGCGGGAGGGTGTCCGGTCCTTCGCCGAGGTGCACCCGTCGGATCGAGTCCGACTCCTCGATCCGTCCCTGGATGTTGACCACGTCGCGGGAGGGGAGATCCCGGGCAACGGCCGCACCGGCGAAGGGATCCTCCGGTGCGCGACGGCTGCGCGCCCAGCTCACGCCGAGAATAACCAGTGCCGAGAGCACCAGCGCGCCACCCACCACCCGGCCGGTGAACTTCACGGTGCGGCGGAGCGACTCGCGGAAACGGTGGGCGGGAACTTGTTTGACCGAGGAGAGGCTGCTGCCGGGCACCAGCGGTTCGAGATCGATCAGGAGGTCGGAGACCCGGGCGTAGCGATCCCCCGGATCAGGCTTCAGGCACCTGCTGACGATTGCGTCGACGCGCGTATCCACCCCTGGCTTCCGGGAGGAGGGCGGGTCGAACTGACCCACCGGGACGTCGCCCACCAGCAGCTCGTAGAGGATCACCCCGAGCGAATAGATGTCTGCGCGGTGATCGGCCTTGCGCGCGTCCACCCGCTGCTCGGGCGCCATGTACGAATAGGTTCCCATGGAGACGTGCGTCTCGGTCATGTTGAACCGTTCGGCGCCCGCGCCCTCGATGAACGAGGCGAGCCCGAAGTCGGTCACCTTGGCGATGCCGCCGGCCTGCTCGTCGAAGAGGATGTTCTCCGGCTTCAGGTCGCGGTGGATCACGCCGCGGCTGTGCGCGTATTCCACGCCCCGGCAGATCTCCATCACCATCCGGAGCGCCGCGCCCGGCTCGAGCAGCGGCGACCGCACCACCTCGCGCAGCGACCGGCCGTCGATGTACTCCATGACCAGGAACCACGTGGCTCCGCTGCGTCCCTTGTCGACGATGTCGACAATGTTGGGATGGGAGAGCGTGGCGAGCGCCGCGGCCTCTTTCTCGAAGCGGGAGACGAAGCTCGGATCCTTCGCCAGCTCCGCGGCCAGGATCTTCACCGCGACGGTCCGGTTCAGCGAGAGCTGGGTGGCCTTGTGCACCTCGCCCATGCCGCCGCGCCCCAACAGTGACTCGAGGCGATAGCCCGGAATCAGGTCGGGTTGGCGGGAGCGGCTGATGGTTGTGGGCTCGATGCCGGCCATTTCGCCCAGAGGCTACCGGAGAGGAGGCCGACGGGACAGGCTGGAAGCTCGCGCAGGCGGTCGGACTTCCTCCAGGGCGATGGGTCTGTTAGCTCACCCCGGTCGTGTCAGTCCGCATCTGTAGGATGGGTCCCGTCATTCGGCCTTCACCGGAGTCGAGATGAGCTTTACGCACCTGCACCTTCACACGCTGTACTCGCTTCTCGATGGGGCCATCCGGATGAAGGACCTCATCAAGACGGTGCAGGCCAAGGGCATGTCCTCGGTCGCGGTCACCGACCACGGCAACATGTTCGCGACCATCGACTTCTACAAGAAGGCAAAGGACGCGGGGATCAAGCCGATCATCGGGATGGAGGCCTACGTCGCGGGGCCGAAGGGGCGGCAGGACCGCACGGAGCGCATCGGCAATCACCTGATCCTGTTGGCGAAGAACGAAGAGGGCTACCGCAACCTCCGCGTCCTCTCCTCGCGCGGCTTCATCGACGGCTTCTATTACAACCCGCGCATCGACAAGCAGCTCCTACGGGACCACTCGAAGGGGCTGTTCGGGCTCACGGCCTGCCTCGGTGGTGAGGTCACCTCGGCCGCCTTCCGCGGGGACATGGACCACGCGCGCAGGGCGGCGCTCGAGTACAAGGATATCTTCGAGCCCGGGCACTTCTTCCTCGAGGTGCAGTCCAACGGCATGCCGGAGCAGGAGAAGGCCAACGCCAACCTCTTCCAGCTCTCGAAGGACGTGGACATCCCGCTGTGCGCCACCGCGGACGCGCACTACGTGAAGAAGGAGGACGCGCGCGCGCACGAGCTGCTCATGTGCATCGCCTCCAAGAAGACGCTCGCGGACAACAAGCGCATGCGCCACTCCACCGACCAGCTCTACATCACGAGCCCGGAGGAGATGCTGGCGTACTTCAAGGACACGCCGGAGGCCGTCTGGAACACCCAGCGCATCGCCGAGCAGTGCAACCTGGAGCTCAAGCTCGGCAAGCCCATGCTCCCCACCTTCCAGGTGCCCAGCGACCACACGCCTGATTCGTTCATGTCGATGCTGTCGCAGAAGGGCCTGGAGGAGCGCTTCAAGGAGTTCGCCGAGGTCGGGCTCAAGGTCGACCCGGCGCCCTACCGCGCCCGTCTGCAGATGGAGCTCGCCGTCATCCAGACGATGGGGTTCTCGGGCTACTTCCTCATCGTCCAGGACTTCATCAACTGGGCCAAGGCGCACAACATCCCGGTGGGGCCGGGGCGTGGCTCGGGCGCCGGATCCCTGGTGGCCTACTGCCTGCGCATCACCGACCTCGACCCGCTCCCCTACAACCTCCTCTTTGAGCGCTTCCTCAATCCGGAACGCGTGTCGATGCCCGACTTCGACGTCGACTTCTGCCAGGACCGCCGCGACGAGGTGATCAAGTACGTGTCGCAGAAGTACGGCCACGACAACGTCGGGCAGATCATCACGTTCGGTCAGCTCAAGGCGAAGAGCGTGCTCCGCGACGTGTGCCGCGTGTTCGGCCTCCCGTTCTCGGAGGGCGACCGGATTGCCAAGCTGGTGCCCGAGGTCCTCAACATCACCCTGAAGCAGGCGATCTACGGCGATCCGGACAAGGAGATCGCCGGAGAGCCTCGGCTGAAGGAGATGATCGACGCCCCCGTGGTGCTCGGGTCGGCCGAGGGCGTCGGGGAGATCACCTCGAAGGACGTGCTGGAGATCTCGCTCGCGCTGGAGGGCCTGAACCGGCAGGCCGGCATGCACGCCGCCGGCGTGGTGATCGCAGACGCCCCGCTTTGGGAGTTCGTCCCGGTCTACTCGCCCGGTGACAACGTGCTCGTCACCCAGTTCGCCAAGGACGAGGTCGAGGCCGCGGGCCTGGTGAAGTTCGACTTCCTCGGGCTGAAGACGCTGACCGTGATCCAGCACGCGCTGGACCTGGTGAACCGGCACCGGCCGAAGGACGAGCCAATCCTCCGGCACAAGATCCCGCTCGTCGACAAGGCCACCTTCGACCTCATCTCCCGGGGCGACACCGCCGGCGTGTTCCAGATGGAGTCCTCGGGCTTCACCGAAATGGTGATGAAGCTCAAGCCCTCCTGCTTCGAGGACATCATCGCCGCCGGCGCGCTCTACCGCCCGGGTCCGCTCGACTCGGGCATGGTGGACGTCTTCATCAACCGCAAGCACGGCCGTGAGCCGGTCGTCTACCCGCACCCCGACCTGGAGCCGGTCCTCAAGGACACCTACGGCGTGATCGTCTACCAGGAGCAGGTGATGCAGATCTCGCAGGTCCTGGGCGGCTACACGCTCGGACGCGCAGACCTGCTCCGCCGCGCCATGGGGAAGAAGAAGGCCGAGGTCATGGCCAAGGAGCGGGAGGGCTTCCTCGAAGGCTGCAAGACGAAGAGCGTCGATCTCAAGGTCGCCAACGAGATCTTCGACCTGATGGAGAAGTTCGCCGAGTACGGCTTCAACAAGTCGCACTCTGCCGCGTACGGCCTCATCACCCTCCACACGGGGTGGCTCAAGGCCCACTACCCGGTGGAGTTCATGGCCGCGCTGCTCACGTCGGAGAAGGACAACACCGACAAGGTGGTGGGGCACATCGCTGAGGCCCGCGCCTCCGGGCACGAGGTGCTCCCGCCCGACGTCAACGAGTCGGACATGGCCTTCGGCGCGGTCGACGGGAAGATCCGGTTCGGCCTCGGCGCGATCAAGGGCGTGGGCGAGGGCGCGATCGAAGGCATCATCGAGGCGCGCAAGAAGGACGGGCCGTTCAAGGACCTGTTCGACTTCTGCGAGCGCGTCGATACGCGCCGGGTGAACCGGAAGGTGATCGAAGCCCTGGTGAAGGCGGGCGCGTTCGACTTCACCGGCCGGGCCCGTCGTCCGCTTTTCGAAACCATCGAGAAAGCGTTGGAGCGGGGGGCGTCGACCCAGCGCGACAAGCAGGTCGGTCAGGAGTCCCTCTTTGGACTGCTCGGCGGGGGTGGAGGAGGAGGCGCCGCGGGCGGGAAGGGCGGGCTGGAGAACGACTACGTCAACGTCCCCGAGTGGCCGGAGAAGGAGCGGCTCGGCTACGAGAAGGAGGCCATCGGCTTCTACGTGTCCGGTCACCCGCTGCACCAATACGAGAAGGAGCTGAAGCGGTATGCCCGCTCCTGCACGTCGATCCAGCGCGCCCGCCGCGACGAGAAGATCACCGTCGCCGGCATCGTTGCCGCGCTCCGCGAGCGTCCGACCAAGACGGGCAAGCGGATGGCGTGGGTGACGATCGAGGACCTCTCCGGCTCGGTCGAGGTCGTGGTCTTCCCCGGCAAGGATGGCTCGAAGCCATTCATGGGCAAGGACGGGAAGTGGTCGAAGGGTTCGCCCAGGCCCGGCTACGAGCACTGGGAGGGCCTGCTCAAGAGCGACGATCCGATCCTGGTGACCGGGACCGTCCAGTACAACAACCGCGACGAGGAGAACGTCACCGCCGAGCTGATCGTCGAGAACATCCAGTCACTCAAGGAGGTCCGCGAGAAGCGCTCGCGCCGCGTGGAGGTTCGCGCCACGGCCGACCTGATGACCGACGCCCGGCTGATGCAGCTCGCGGCGATCGCGAAGCAATACGCGGGCGCCACGCCCCTGGCCGTCTCGGTGATCTACCCGGGAGAGGCGGAGGCGATCATCGGAGGGACCCGCTTCAAGGTGAACCCGTCGGACGAGTTCATCCACTCGGTGGAGAACCTGTTCGGCGGGAAGGTCGTCGAGCTGGGGTGAC
>JBAWAM010000169.1:0-9668 GCA_049589315.1 Myxococcaceae bacterium | reverse complement strand
CGTTCTTCCAGTGGAGGTCGGTGGGCTTGTTCGCGCCGAAGTCCTCCTTCTCCAGATCCGGCGTCGGCAGCTTCCCCGTCGAATGCAGGCGCTGGAAGAACACGTTCGGCAGGCCGGTGATGACGTGGAAGTGCTTCCCGACCGGGAGGAAGTTCAGGAACGTCAGCACGAGGATCAGGTGGACCCAGAACCCGAGCCCGCCCAGCGCCCACACCAGCCCGGACGGCAGCGGGCTGAGGATCATCGCCACCACCGAGGTCACCGGCTCGAACGCGGTGAAGCCCTGGTTCGCCAGCACCATGTGCGAGGCGCCGAAGAGGAACTCGGTGATCATCAGACCGGAGATGAAGCCGAGGATGAGGAGAGCCTCGGACGACTGGGTCATCCGGTCCGGTTTCACCACCTTGCGCAGGTACACGAAATAGCCGGCGCCCACGAGCGCGCCGAGCGCCACCAGATCCTTGATCAGGAGGTAGACGTTGAAGATGGCCGCCCAGACCGGCTTGTCGTTCCAGAACCAGTGGGTGGGCGTGGAGAGCACCGTCAGCGCGGACTCCGAGAGCCCCATCACGAACAGCATGGTGGTGCGCACCGCCAGCACCATGAACGCGGCGAAGATCAGCACGTGCATCAGGCCGGGCAGGAACTCCTCGCGATCGACCATCCGCCGCTGGCCGAGGCCGAACTTCAACAACCGCTTCGTGCGCTCGATCGGCCGGTCGAACCGATTCACGCCCTTCATGCGCAGCAGGGTGGTGATGCGGCCCACCATGATGAAACCGAAGACGATGATGCCAACGAGCAGAAGGATGGCCGTGACGTAGGGATTCATTGGCTCGCTCAGGGTCGGATTCGGCAGACGGGTTGCATGCCGCACCGCGTAACAGGGCGAGGCTATCAATCCCGATCCTCTGGGTGAAGCCTGGATTGACTCTCACATCACATCCGTCGCACAACCGGAGCAGGGATTCTCCGGAGAGCTGACGAATGCTTCGACCCGTTGCCCTCGCGAGGCTGCTCGTTCCACTCGCCGCGGGGGCCCAGCGTCCGGCCCCCTGGGACGTCTCCTTCGCGGCGACGCCTGCCCAGCTCCGGGACGCGGCGGCCTCGATCCGGGTTCCCCCGGGCGCGGACGTCGACGTGCTGCTCGACGAGACCACTGTCTCCTGGGACGAGGCCGGCCGGGAGTCGCGGGTCTCGCGCCTGGTGTATCGGGTGCACACGCCCAACGGCGTCCAGCAGTGGGGTGGGACTTCGGCGGCGTGGTCGCCCTGGCACGACAACCGACCTGGCGTCCGGGTCCGCGTCATCGATCCTTCGGGGCGGGAGTTCCGGCTCGATCCGGCGACCCTGAGCGAGGGCCCGGCCCAGCCCGCCGCCATGACCTACTCGGACGGCCGCGTCCTTCGCGGTCCGTTTCCGGGGCTGACGCCGGGAAGCCTGGTCGAGGAGGAGGTCTCCTGGTCGGAGCACACGCCGTTCTTCGATGCGGGCGTCGCCGGGCGCCTGCTCCTCGAGCGCGGCGTGCGTGCGGAGACCACGCGAATCCGGCTGGAGGCGCCGACGTCGATCCCGCTGCGCTACGAGCTCCGGGCGAAGGACGTGGAGGTGAAGACCTTCGAGCGGGACGGGCGTCGGGTGATCGAGCTGACCCGGGGCCCCTCGCAGCGTGAGCCGCAGCCCATCGAGTCCTCGGGGCCGGACGCGGTGCTGCCCATTCCGCACGTCGAGTATTCGACCGGATCGTCCTGGCAGGCCGTGGCCGCGCGCTATCACCAGCGCGTCGAGGAGCGGATCGGCAAGACGGACCGCAAGGTCATCGCCCAGTCGCTGACGAAGGGCGCGAAGAACCGGACCGAGACCGCCCACCGCGTGTTGGCCTGGGTGCAGGACCACGTGCGCTACACCGGCCTCCAGCTCGGAGAGGCTTCGATCATCCCGGCGACGCCCGAAGAGACGCTCGACCGCGGGTTCGGCGACTGCAAGGACCTCTCGACGGTGACGGTGGCGCTGCTCCGGGCCGCGGGCATCCCCGCGAACGTGGCGCTGCTTCGGACCCAGACTGGGGAGATCAGCGATGGGCTCGCCGGTCTGGGCCTGGTGGATCACGCGATCGTGCAGATCCCGGCGGCGAAGGGACAGCCCGAGCTGTGGATGGATCCCACCGTGCCGACGCTTCCGGCGGGCGAGCTCCCAGCGTCGCTGCAAGGCCGGCCTGCGCTCGTCGCACACCCCTCGACCCGGAAACTCACCCGCCTTCCCCAGTCGTCATCCTCGGACAACGTCGTCGTCACCTCGCGCGAGTGGCGTCTGGCGGAGTGGGGCGCGGCACGGGTCGTAGAGGCCCGCCACGCAACCGGCGCCTTTGCCGAGCAGTACCGCTCCACCGTGCGGTCGGGGCGCGAGGAGACGGAGCAGATGCTCCGGGACTTCACCGGGAAGTTCTATCTCTCGGAGGTCATCGAGAAGGTCGAGCACACGCCGGTCGCAGACATGGCCAGGCCCTTCGAGCTCCGCTTCGAGATCCCCGAGGCCCGCGTCCTGGACACGGGGTGGAGCGACGTGGCCGCGCAGCTCCCCCGATCGCTGGTCTTCTCGTGGATTCCGAACGAGCTGAAGCCGGACGCCGACGGCGAAGAAGACGTTCTGCCGCGGCGGGTGACCGACGTGGTCCTCGGCTTTCCCCACCGGGCGGAGATGCGTCACACCCTCGTCCCGCCACCGGGGTTCAAGGTGCAGCTCCCGCTCCCAGCCGACGAGACGCTCCAGCTCGGGCCGGCGAAGTACGACGTCCGCTACACCCTCGAGAAGAACGGCTCGGTGGTGGCGCACTTCCGGCTGGACAGCGTGAAGCGCCGCTACTCGCCGTCCGAGGCCGAGGCGTTCCGGAAGGCCTACACGGCCCTGTTCGAGCGCGGCATGCCGGAGGTCCGGTTCCACCACGAGCCGGCGCGCCTGATCGAAGAAGGGCGGATCCGCGAGGCCCTCGCCCAATACCGACAGCGCATCCAGGACGCTCCGAAGAGCGCGATCGCCCACACCCGGTACGCCGGTGCGCTGATCGACCTCGGCTTCGGCGACGCCGCGCGCGAGGAGGCGAAGCGCGCAAGCCTCATCGGCTCCGACGAGGTGATCAACTGGCTCACCCTCGGGTGGGTGCGGTCGCGCGACCTCTTCGGGCGCGAGTTCGGGAGGGGCTACGACCGGCCCGGGGCGATCGAGGCGCTGAAGAGTGCGGTCGAGCTCGCACCGGACAACGGGGACATCCGGATGCGCCTGGCGCGGGTGTACGAGCGGAACGCGGACGGGGAGGCGTACGAGAAGGGCGCCGAGCTCGCGCGCGCCATCGCGGAGTACGCACATGCGGTGGACGCGCTGAAGGCTGCCGACGCCGAGGTCCCGCTGGCGGCCGCCCTGTTCGCCGCGGAGCGCTACGACGACCTGATCGCGCGGGCGCCGAAGATGGCGGAGACGCCGCAGCGGAACACGTTCTGGCTGGCCGCGCTCGCGATGAAGCAGGGCGAGGCCGCCGCGATCGGTGAAGCGAACCGGCGGATTCGAGATCTCGGTCAGCGGCGGCAGGCGTTGGCCGAGGCGTCGAAGCTGGTTGCGGGCCTGCGTCGTTACCCGGCCGCGGCCGCGCTGCTGCGGGAGGGCACGAAGGGCAGCGCCGACAGCCGGCAGCTCGAGGCGCTGTCGATGCTCGAGAAGCTCCGGCCGTACGACCAGGTGAAGCTCCCGCCGTCGGATCCGCGCGCGGCCATCATCGCGATGTTCCGGCCGATGCTGGAGCGGAAGGGGCGCTTCACCGATGCGTTCGCCGCGCGCATTCGCGAGGAGTTCGAGCAGGAGGAGCCCGCAAAGGTCTTTGCGGCGTTCAGCGCGTCGTTCCGCCACGTTCCGGCGGAGATCATGCGGACCGGTGTGGACGCGATCGCGTCGGCGATGCCGCTGGCGCCGGAGGGCGATGCGAAGACCGGGTATCGCGTCCGGATCAGCAATGCCTTCACGCCCGACACCCCCACGTTCTTCGTGCTGGTGGAGAACGGGAAGGCGCGCGTGCTGGCCACGAGCGATCAACCCGAGCTCGTCGCCGGCGAGGCGTTCATCGCGGCGCAGCGAGGGGATCTCGCCACTGCGCGCCGCTGGCTGGAGTGGACGCGCGAGCTGGTCACCGTCGGCGAGAGTCCGGTCGTCCGCGAGTTCCACCGGGTGTGGCCTCGAGGTCACCAGGGCACGAAGGAGGAGCTCCTCTACGCCTCGGCGTTGATCTCGGGACGGGGCTTCGACGCCGACAGGGTGCTCCCCTACCTGCGCGAACAGGAGAAGAAGGCCACGCCCGAACGTCGCAGCGCGCTGTGGGTCGCGTTGGCGCAGGGCCACCTCGAGGAGAAGCAGTTCGACGCGGCCTTGCCGTGGGCGGACAAGTTCCTCGCCGCGCACCCCGATTCGCTCGAGGGCTTCTGGATGAAGCAGGCAGCGCTCGGGAAGAGCGCGACCTGCGAGGCCCGGAGCGCCGTGGCCCGGGCCCGACTCGCCGCCGTGCCGAACGACGGGATCGCCACCGGTCTGCTGGCGGACTGCGCGGTGAAGCAGGGCGATCTGAAGGGCGCCGTCGCCCGGCTCGAGGCGGTGGTGGAGACGCAGCAGGCGAGGTCGAGCGACTACAACAACCTCGCGTGGTTCAGCATGACCGCAGGCCGGGTGGACCAGACCGTGATCGACTGGGCGCTGCGGGCCGTGTCGATGGAAAAGGAGCGCGGAGGGGCCTCGCTGAATACGGCTGCCTGCGTCTACGCGCGCGCCGGGAAGGGCGGCGAGGCCATGCAGTTCCTGCTGAAGTCGATGCAGGCCGGCCAGGACGAGTCCTCCGCGACCTGGTTCGCCGCCGGGCTGATCGCCGAGGACTTCGGGCTCCCCGAGGAGGCGCTCCGCTTCTACGGCCGGGTGGAGAAGTCGAACGGCGACGAGCGCCCCGACTCCGCCTGGAGCCTGACCCAGGCCCGGCGGGCCGAGCTCGAGGAGGCGGGGAAGGCCCCGGTCACCCGCACCGGCTCTCCGTGACGCCGGAAGCCCAGCCGGTCCGCTGCTGCTCCGTGGACGATGGCCTGGGCCAGGCCCACGCAGCGCTCGACCGCGAAGCGGATCCGCAGCGCGGCGCGTCCGTCATGCGGGGATGGCGACCACCACGGCCGTGGTGTTGTGCCATCCATCCATCCGCCCCATGGCTCGGGCGATCTCGCCGTACGTGAGGAAGCCCCCGATCGGAGTGTCCGGGAACACGCTCCTCACCGCTTCGACCTCCTTCTCGAAGGCGTCACCCATGATCATATCGCGGCATACGCAGTCGAAGATCAGGACACCGGCGGCACGATTCCCGTTGAGGTTCTTCCGCGCCTGCTCAGCAGCATTTCTTGCCGCTGCCACCATCCGCTCCGGCTCTCCATTCAGGAAACAGATCTGAACGCTTTCCGGAACCTCGGCGGCCAGAACAATCGATCCGTCCTCCTCGACGAAGAACGGCGCACGGGCCCGGTGAACGTTGTCCAGCAGGTAGATGCCGATCTCGTTGAGGAGCATGTAACGGGTGGCGTTCTCGCGCGTGAGTTTCATCCCTTGCGCCTCAGCGCGCCGCCGGTAGACCTCGAACGCGGGTTGGCCATCGATCTCGTGGATGACGTTCCCGCTGGCGCGCGTCACAAACATCCGGGGGGACGCCGGTTGAAGTCCGTGATCGACCCCCACCGCCCACTGCGTCCGGCTGAAGACGTGGAGCGCGACGGCGCTCTCGGTCGCGCTCGCTCCGCCGAGACCGACATGGGTCGCCAGGTACTTGCCGTCGTCTCCAGCCGCTCCACCGATCAAACGCTGGAACGGGCGCGTACCCTTGCGGATCGCCTTCAGCAACTGTTCCCCGGTCCCCGAAAGGCCGTCCATCAGCAAGACGGTCGTGGAGACGTTCAGGAAGCGTTGCGCAGCGCTCCTCGCGAGGTTGGAAACCGGCGCGCACAGCGCGCTCGCCGCTCCGTCGCAATCCGACTTGATCCCATGGGCCATCGCGGCGGCGTGGAGCATCTCGTCGCTCGAGACCAGCAACAGGCTGATCCCGCCGGAGGTCCTTCCGCGCTCCGTGATCTCTCCTGCTGTGCTCGCGCCGATCAGCTCGACCCCGGGTAGCGCTTCCTGTGCGGTCGCGAGCGCAGCGCCGAGATCATGGCGCGACCCCGCAAACAGGAATCCGAAGGTCGGGCGGTGATGACCGAGACCGCTCATCGCCTGCCGAACGGCTTCGAGGCTCGCTTCAGTCGTGTTCGGGCGCGTCGAAGCGCCCGAATAGGTCACAGTTGGCAACGTTCCCCCGGATGGGTTGTGTGTTTTAAAAGAGTACTCGCAGTCTTTTAATGGTTGCAAAACGGCCAGCAGCATGCAGGCGAACGAGCGCCTGGTCGGATTTTGCTGCGCACCGGGCACGGCGCTGGCGCGAAGTCGGAAGAGGCGGATCGGCCCGACTCCGCCTGGAGCCTGACCCAGGCCGGCGGGCCGAGCTCGAGAAGGCGGTGAAGGCCCCGGTCACGCGCACCGGGTCTCCGTGACGCCGGAAGCCCAGCCGTCCGCTGCTACTCCGCGGTCTCCGTCACGATTTCGGCGGGCGCCTCGAGCTCGTTCATAAGCATGCGCGAGCCGATGAGGACCGCCACGACGATCACCGCGGCGCCACCGAGCGTGACGAAGAAGGGCCGCGCCGCCCGGTCCCAGTACTTGATGATGAAGACGAGGCTCGCGAACGGGACACACAGACAGAGGACCCCCCACAGGGCGGACGTCCTGAAAGCCGCGACCAGGAGCCAGACGTTGCCGATGAGGGTGACCAGGTAGCCGAGGGTGACGAGTGCAGTCATGGTCCGGCGCATATAGCCGAGGCCACTTCCGCGATACAGACTGTCCCTACCTCTGCCTGAGCGCGTGAACCAGGCGTTCGCACAACGCGGTCCGTTCCGCCTCGGAGCTCTTCAGCTTTGGCAGTTCCGCCTTGAGCGCGGTCAGGTCCTTTCCCCGCGCGATGAGCTCCTCGCCGGCCTCGTCGTAGATGCGCCCGAGCTCCTCGCCATTGAGCTCGACGTGGAACTGGAATCCGTACGAACGCCCGAGCCGGAAGGCCTGCTGGGTGTAGCGATCCGTCGACGCCAGCAACACGGCCTCCGGCACCGGCGTGAACGTGTCTGAGTGCCAATGCGCGACGGTCGTCTTTGGCCGCACGCCAACGAAGACCGGGTCCTCGAGTCCCGCCTTCGTCCAGCGCACCGGCGCGACCCCGACCTCGATCCCGTTCTTTCCCGAAAACACGTCGGCTCCTGCGGCGCGCGCCAGGAGCTGCGCGCCCAGTCCAATCCCCAGCGTCGGGCGATCCGAGGCAAGCCGCTCTGCCAGAAGTGACAGCTCGTGGCCGAGGAACGGGTGCTCCTCGGCCTGTTCGACCGACATCGTCCCGCCGAGGACGACGACCAGCTCGGCGGCCGTGTCCTCGTAGCGCACGTCCCGGAAGCGGCTCTCGATCGAGTAGCCCGCCGCCTTCAGCAGCGGCGCGAGCAACCCTGGCCCCAGGAACTTCTCGTGCTGGACGACGATGGCGCGCATGGGGCGTTTCTAGAGGATCACGAAGGGAAGATCCTCTGTCCCAACGCGAGGATGTTGTCCGGATCGAAGCGCCGCTTCGCGTCCGGGAAGGCCCTCACGCCGCCACGCCGTAGAGCGCCGCGGTCATGGCCTGGTCATCCGCGTACCGTGGGTACCGTCTCTGCTGGAGTGCGAAGGCGTCCGGGAACATGGTGGCGCCCGACCGCTCCACCACGCTCTGCAGCCAGCGCACGTATGCCTCGCCGACCTTGAGATCGGGGTAGCGCGCCTGCAGCCCCAGGTGCGCGAGCTCCAGGCGGAGGACCAGTGGTCCCTGGCCCGCGCTCTCCCAGCGGAGGACCAGGTCCGTCAGCGGGAGCAGGCGCGGTGCATTGCCCTCCCCGGCTGGGTATGGAATCAGCCCCGCTGCCACGCCGACGATCTGGGCGAAGTCGAGCGGGCGCTGCTCACCATTGTCAGCCTGCAGCAGGAGCCCCGAGGCGGTCTCACCGACCACCGCGCCTCGGAGGATGCGAGGGGGAACGGAGCGCAGGGCCGCGGATTGCGAAGCTTCTTCTGCCGGCGGAGCCGCGCTGTCCGGGCTGTCCTCGCTGGCAAGCTCGAGGTTGGAGGCCAACTGTCCTCGCTGGTCGAGCTCCTGGCGCAGCGCCCGGGCCTGGCTCGCCGTCTGCTCGGGCATCGCCTGCCGCAGTTCGAGCGCAGCAAGGTGCCGGCGCGCAATGTGCTCGGTCCCGGGCGACTGCAGGGCGCGCTCCGCCAGCCGCACGAGCGCCTCCGCCCCCACGGCTCCGGAGTCGCGAGCTGCGTTGCTGTCGAGCGCCTCCAGCAGGGCCGGCGCGGTATCCGGCTGGCTCTCCAGCACCCGCGCCATACGGAAGGCGGTGGCGGGGCGCAGCGAGGAAGGATCGAGCTCCTCGCCCAGTTGCGCCAGCACTGCCCGGAGCGCATCCGCCGGGTCCACCTTCGCCAGGAGCTGTTGGAGGAGGTGGTCGAGTCGCCCGACCGCGCTCGGGCGTCTCTCGCGCCGGTCCACCCGATACAGGAGCAGCCTGGCCTCCAGGTTGTCCGGGTAGATCTCCAGGACCCGGAGGGCCTGTCTGCGCGCGTCGGCGAGGTCGCCCCGCTCGAACGCATCGCTTGCGCGATTCAAGCTCTCCGGCCGCACGAAGTTGCCGGTCTTGCGGAGGACCGCCGGCGTCACGTAGCGCTCCTCGAGGCCGCTCAGCTTCAGGCCCAGCGCCACGATCAGTCCGAAGAGGAAGCCCCCGATGTGCGCCATCACCGCCACGCCGGAGCTGGTCCCAACCACCAGGCTGAAGATCTCCGCCCCGAACCACAGCCCTCCGGCGGCCCATGCCGGCATGAGGAACGTCCCCCGCCAGATGCGGATGAGCCAGACGAAGTAGCCCATCCGGACGCGCTTGCTGGCGAAGCGATAGGCGAACGCCCCCATGCAGGCGGCCACCGCGCCCGAAGCCCCGGCCATGGGGATGCTCGAGCCGGCTTCCATGGCCACGTGCGCCAGGGCCGCCACCAGGCCGCCCACCCCGTAGAAGACGGCGAAGAGCGGCCGCCCCCAGGTGTCCTCCAGCATGGTGCCGGTGAGATAGAAGAAGAAGAGGTTGCCCAGCAGGTGCAGCCAGCCGAAGTGCAGGAACATGTGGAACAGCCAGCCCCATTGGGCTGCGCCACGCGCCGGCACGAGCGACAGTCTCCGCAGCAGGGAACCCTCGCTGGACGCCTGATGCTCGGCCAGGAGCGCGTCCAGCTGCTCCTGCTCCTCCGCGGCCGGGGGGCCCTTCTCCTCGAGCGCGCGCCGGTGGAGCTCCTCCAACTGCTCCCACGCCTCGGGCGGAAGCTCGTCGCGCAGAGGCGCGGGCAGCGGGAGATTGGGGTGCTCGGCCCAGTACCCGAACAGCGCCTCGAGCCGCCCTCCACCCAGGGGATCGGAAGGGATGACCCAGGTGACCGCGAACATCACGGCGCACAGGGCAGCAATGGAGACGGAGACCCACGGGACGCGGTCCATCTCC
>JBAWAM010000168.1:0-7892 GCA_049589315.1 Myxococcaceae bacterium | reverse complement strand
GCATCTGTCGGACGAGAAGCTGGTCCTGCTCATCGCCGCGGCGGTGGCGGCGGAGAAGAGCCGTGTGAAGAAGGTTGCGCCTCCCCGCCCCCGCCGCTCGTGAGCCGCCGGCCTTGATCACCCGCGCTGATTCGAAGCGGGCGCACTTGAATGGACGCCTCGATGGGAAGGAGCGCCCGCAGGCTCTGCGCCATCCGCTCCAGTGCCGCGGCGGTCCCCGCGACCTCGGAGCTCATCTGGTTCTGCGCCTGCACGAACTCCAGCAGGCGCCCCGTTCCGTTGGAGATGTGGGACGTCCCGTCGGCCTGCCGATCCGCGTCGCGCGCGTCCGCGTCGAGCGCCTCGCGCAACGACGCCATCACGCCCTGGATGCCCTCGATCGTCGACCGGGTCTCCTCGACCGCCGTCTGCGACCTTCTGGTCCGATCCCGCACATCGACGAGCGATTGGACGCTGCTCTGCATCTGCTGCGAGAGCTCCGCCACCACCGCCTTCACCTCCCGCGACGAGAGGCCCGCCTGCTCCGCCAGATCCCTCACCTGGGCGGCGATGACGGCGAACCCACGGCCGCTGTCCCCTGCGCGCGAGGCCTCGATGCCGGCGTTGATCGCCAGCATCTGGGTCTGCGCGGCGATCTCCTTCACCGCTTCCACGAAGTCGCGGATCTGCTCCGACCTCTCCTGGAGCTGCCGGAATCGCAGCTCGCTGGTGCCGACCGCTCTGTCGAGCTCTGTCACGTGCCGCTCGATGTCGCTCATCAGCGCGGTGACCCGGTCGGCGTACTCGGCGGCGTCGGCGACCGTCGTCGCGCTCGTGCGGCTGCGCTCCAGCAGGGCCCGGGCGCTGTGGGCGATCTGCTCACAGGCGCTCGCCATGGCGCGGCTCTCGGCCTCGGTCTGCTCGGTGCGCACCGCGAGCGAATGGGCGCTGTGCCCGAGCTGGCCTACGCTGGAGGCGAGCCCGTGGGCCGCATCACCGACCCGGCCCCGGTTCTCCGTGAGCGCATCGAGCGTCGCCTGCATCTCCTTCCGCAGCTGGAAGTTCCGCTCGTGGCTCCGGAAGAACAGCTCGAACACGAACCACACCGTGATGGCACCGCTGCCCAGGTACGCACACGCAAGCAACCTCGAGGAGAGCGCCAGTCCATCCGGCCAGAAGAGCTCCAGCGCGAGGTGGACCGCGCCGATCAGCACGACGATCAGCCGTCGCTGCGGCCTCGTGGCGGGCAGCACCGCGGAGACGGTCATCACGCAGACATAGAAGGCGAGCCCATGCAGAAGGCTGCCGCGCGTTCCGAGGACGAAGAACGCCACGTCACTGCCGACCACGAACAGGAGCGACCAGCACAGCGTGAAGTTCTGCAGCCAGTCCAACCTGTTTCGGAGCGCGCGACCGATCGGGAGTCCGCTGAGGCCCAGCGCCCCGGGGAGAATTCGCGGGAGGAACTCCGACCAGCCATAGGGCGTGCCGGCCTCACGCGCGCCGAGCCACTCGAGGGCCGCCCAGACCCACACGATGACGAATCCCTGCCAGTTGATGAGGACGGTGCGGGCCGGCCATTTGGGCCGCAGGTGCTCCGCCCAGGCGTCGTGCTTGCTCAGAACCACGCCGCTACGACACCGTGGATTCCGAACGAGGTCTGAACCCTGTCATTGAGGGCAAAGTAGAAGTTCGACTGGCCCACGAGGCCGAGGCTGACAGTGTCGGCAACGAAGTAGTCGAGCCCCACCTTCGGCCCGAGTCCGACCAGGTTGGCGACTTCAAAATCAGCAAAGAGGTGCAGATAGCTGATGTCCGCACCGACCCAGGGCCGGAGTTCCTCCTGCATGAACAAGTAGCGAATGCCGGGACCACCCGCGGCGCCGATGAACTGATACCCGTCGGTCGATCGCGTGAGCAACATCACCTGCACATCGAAGGTCCACTCCCAGCCTGCTTCGATGTAGCCCGTGTAGCCCAGCCCGAGCGGAACGCCCCGCTCGACCGGGACCTTGTCGGTGCCCGCAAGGCCCATGTACCCGAGCGTCACCCGGAGGCTGCGGTTGTCGAACTGCGCGTGAGCTTCGCCCGCCCCGAGGAGCGCGCCCGCCACCGTCATCAGGCAGAGGAGCCGTTTCATGAGGCGGCCATACTAGACTTTGTAAGTCCACGAAAACAGCCGGGAAATCCTACGCTCCTGCGTTGATCCGACCTCCACCGTCACCTACACTCGGCGGGCTCATGTCCACACGACTCCTCAGTGCGGTGGCACTCCTTGGCCTTGCCGCGTGTCTGAGCACCCCTCCGGTGCACCAGCGCGCCCTCGAGAACAACGAACTGTGCGCGCAGTACGTCAACGCCGGCGACCTCGAGAAGGCGGAGGTCCACTGCGACCTCGGCCTGCAGTTCTCTCCGCATTACGCGGATCTCTGGAGCAACAAGGGGATCATCGCCCTGCGTCGCGAGCAGATGAGCGTGGCCAAGGAGCACTTCATCAAGGCCATCCGCTACAACCAGGACCACGCCCAGTCCTACAACAACCTGGGCTACATCTACCTGAAGGTCGAGAAGAGCTACGGCCGCGCGCATGACAACTTCCAGCGCGCCTTGAAGGTCAACCCGGACTACCTCGAGGCCCGGTACAACCTCGCGCTCACCTTCTTCTACATGGGGGAAAAGGCAAAGGCGCGGAAGGAGTACCAGACGATCGTCGCCATCAACCCGAACCTCGCGGACCCGTGGCACGACCTCGGGATCATGGCGCTGGAGGACGGTGCCCTCGAAGAGGCGGAGGAAGCATTCACGAAGGCGGTCCAGCTCGATCCACGCTTTGCGAGCGCGTGGCTGAACCTGGGCCTCGCCTTCACCGAGGCGGGAAAGTTCGACAAGGCGGCGGACGCCTATCGCGCCTGCATCGAGGTCGAGCCGAACAACGTGCAGTGCCGGCAGAACCTCCCCATCGTCAACCGGAAGGGCGCCCTGCTCGACGAAGGGCTGAAGGGGGAGCGCGACACCCGGCTGGCGGAGAACACTCCGTCGGCGCTCTTCGAGCTCGCACAGAGGTATCGGGACGAGGGCCTGAAGCACGAGGAGGAGAAGGCCTACAAGAAATGCCTCGAGCTCGACGGGCGCTTCCCCGCGTGCCACTACGGCCTGTACGTGATCTTCATGGAGGAGCGGCGCGATCGAGACGCGAGGATCGCCTGCAAGAACTTCGTCAAGTTCGCCCCGGTGGACGAGTACCCGCAGCAGGTCACCACCTGCGAGAAGTACCTCAGCAGCAGCATGTGATTCCATGGCCGTCAGGCTGAACGTCAGACAACGCAGCGAGGCCGGTGGCGCCGAGAACGGGCGCGAGCTGATCCTGGACGAGGACGTCATCACGCTCGGCCGCGACACCGCGTGCCAGGTCGTGCTCGCGCAGATGGCCGTGTCCCGGAACCACGCGCGGATCACCCGCGACGGGACGCTCTTCTTCATCGAGGACCTGGGCAGCGCCTACGGCACGAAGGTCAGCGGCAACTCCCTCCCGCGGGGTGAGAAGCGGCTGCTGCGCAACGGCGACACCATCGCCATCGCGCAGTTCGACGTGACCTTCGATCGCGTCGCCGACGCGGCCCAGGCGGGAAAGCCGGACAAGACGGCGTTCATTGCGCGCAATGTGGTGAAGGACGTGATGCGCGGGCTTGGCTCGGGCGAAGGCCCCTGCTTCCGGGTGATGAACGGTCCGCGCGAAGGGCAACGCATCGAGATCGCAAATGCGCAGGAGCTCATCTTCGGCCGCGAGGAAGGCGTCGACGTCGTCCTCCAGGACGACCTCGTCTCCCGTCGGCACGCCAAGGTGCGGCGCGACTGGTCCGGGACCCACGTCGAGGACCTGGAGAGCCGCAACGGGATCAAGGTCAACCGCAAGCGGGTGAAGCGGAAGACCCTGCGCGACCGCGACGAGCTGGAGATCGGCGGGATCCGCCTGCTCTACCTCGACCCCTCCGAGGTCCGTGAGGCGCCGGTCGTGCTCGCGGATGACGAGGATCTCGACGGCAACGACGAGACCGTGCACCCCGATGCCGTGCCCTCGAAGGAGCATGTCGTCGGCGAGCCCGAGCCGGAGGAGCAGGCGGCCCCTGAACCGGAGCCGGAGCCGGAACCCGAGCCGCAGGCAGACGCCGAGCTCCAGGAGGAGCCCGAGCTGTCCGAAGAGCAGTACCCCGAAGACGAGCCCGGGCCAGCGGTGGAGAAGCACCATCGCGGGGAGAACATCCTCCTGGTGGTGAAGGATGTACGCCGACTCGTTCCGATTGCGCTGATGGGCGTCGTCGCGCTCGGGGCCGTCGCGCTGATCATCGCGCTCGTCGCCGGGGTCTGAGGCGCAGCCGCGCTACGCGGTCGCTCCTCTCGATGCCTGCGCCCCAGGCGCAATGTCCCGCTCAGCGCGTCGAGATGCGCGCCACCGGCTGGATGTTCAGATCCGGCGACAGCTCCTGGTAGCTCACCACCGAGAACGGCGGGTTGAACTCGTACTCGAGCAGCTTCCGCACGTAGCGGCGGATGTCCATTGCGGTGAGGATCACCGGGCGCTGCGCCGACGGCGGGAGGTGACCGCACTCGTTCTTCACCGCCTGGACGATCTCCTGGGCGATGTCCGGCTCGAGCGCCAGGTGCGTCCCCGCGGAGGTGCGCTTGATGGAGCTGCGGATCGCCTCCTCGATCTGCGGATCGAGCAGGTACACCACCAGGGTGTTCGTCCCGCGCGCATACTTGTGGGAGACGTAGCGCTTGAGCGCGGCGCGGACGTGCTCGGTGAGCATCACGTTGTCCGTCTCGACCTGGCCGAACTCGGCGATCGCCTGCAGCACGCCGCGGAGATCGCGGATGGAGATCTCCTCCTCCACCAGCCGCCCCAGGATGTCGGTGAGCTTGAGCACGCTCACCACCTTGGGGATGACCTCCTTCACCACCGCGGGGAAGGCCTTGTCGAGCTGGTCGAGCATGGACTGGGTCTCCTGCACGCCGACGAACTCGCGCGCGTGGCGGCGCAGCACGGCGGCGAGGTGCAGGATGATGTAGCCGGGCACGTCCCAGGTGGTGAGGCCCGCGGCCTCCATCATGTCCTTGTTGTCCAACGGCACCCACGCGGCGGGCTGGCGGGTGGCAGGGTTCACCGCCTCGATGCCGTCGATGTTCATCAGCCGGAGTCGATCCGCGGTGTCGTTGACGAGGACGTGGTCCAGCGTCACTTGCCCGGTGACCACCGGCACCTCATTGATCTGGATCTGGTAGGCGCCTGGAGGGAGCCCGGGGTTGCCGCGCGCGCGCACGCCAGGGAACCGGACGCCGAGCTCGACGAACAGGCCGTCGCGCATGAATGGGATCAGCTCGAAGAGGAATCGCCCGCCGTCCTGACGGGAGTCAATGAACGGGACCAGCGAGTCCGAGACCTCCAGCACGATGGGGGTGACCATCGGGATGAAGAGCTCCGAGTCCGGATTGATGGGCTCCTTCGGCCCGGGCTCCACCGCCTTCGGCGCGCCTTCGCCTTCGGGGATGCTGCCCTCATCGACGCCGTCCGCAATCGCCTTCTCCTTGCGGAGCATCATCCAGGCGCCCGCACCGGCGCCGCCGCCGAGCAGCAGGAACGGGATGGTGGGCAGGCCGGGGATCACCGCCAGCACCAGCAGCATGCCCGCGGAGATGGCGATTGCCTTGGGGTAGGCGGTGAGCTGGGTGCCCACGTCCTTGCCGAGGTGCGCGCCCTCCTCGTCACCGCCGACGCGGGTCACGATGATGCCGGCGGCGGTGGAGATGAGCAGCGCCGGGATCATGCCCACGAGGCCGTCGCCGATGGTCAGCAGCGTGTACTTCTTCGCCGCATCGCCGATCGGCATGCCCTTCTGCATCACGCCGATCACCAGGCCGCCGACGATGTTGACGACCGTGACGATGATGCTGGCGATGGCGTCGCCCTTCACGAACTTCATCGCGCCGTCCATGGCGCCGAAGAGCGAGCTCTCGCGCTCGAGGTCGCGACGCTTGCGCTTGCCGTCCTCCATCTCGATCGCGCCGGAGCGGAGGTCCGCGTCGATCGACATCTGCTTGCCGGGCATCGCGTCGAGGGTGAAGCGCGCAGCCACCTCGGCGACGCGCTCCGAGCCCTTGGAGATCACGATGAAGTTGACGATCACCAGGATGATGAAGATGACCGCGCCGACGACGAAGTTGCCCTGGACCACGAAGTTGCCGAACGCGGTGACCACCTCGCCGGGATCGCCGGTGAGGAGGATGAGTCGCGTCGTGGAGATCGTCAGGGACAGCCGGAACATCGTGGTGAGGAGCAGCAGCGTCGGGAACACCGACAGCCGCAGCGCGTGCGGGACGTACAGGGACGTCAGCAGGATCATCACCGACAGGCTGATGTTCGTCGTCAGCAGGACGTCGAGCACGACCGTCGGCAGCGGGACGATCATCATCCCGACGATGGCCACCACGATGAACGCGAGGACGATGTCGGAGTACTTCGTCAGAAACGAATTGGCGTTCATCCGATGACAATCCTAGACGGTCCGGTGCCGGCGCCCAAGCACGCACCGCAGGGGCGCCCCTTCCCGGTCCCGCGGCCGCGCATCAACGTCGCCGTCACTGACGGTCCGAGAGGATCTTCTTCAGCCGGTGGGCGCGCTCCACGAACGGGTCGTCGACAGGGCCATCCCGAAGCGCCCTCTCCAGATCCTGCTTCGCCGGCTGGAGCTTTCCCTGGTTGATCCGGATCTCCGCCCGGTACACCCGGGCTGCGAGGTCGGCCGGATCGATCGACAGGGCCGCCTCGAACAGCGCCATCGCCCGGTCCTGCGCGCCCAGGGCCAGGAACACGGTCCCCAGCATCGTGTGGGGAAAAGCGTCCTCCAGGTCGAGCCCGACCAGGCCCTCGAACACCACCCGCGCCTCTTCGAGCCGGCCGGCCTCGAAGAGCTGGTGGCCGAACATTGCGATCTCGGCGAGCTCGCGGCGGCTCAATCCCCGCAGGCGCTCCGCGGGCGAGCCCGAATCCAGCATCTCCTCGAGCTTCTGCACGTGGTAGCGCAGGGCCGGGTCGGTATCCAGCTCCAGCGACGGCCGCCGGCGCTTCCCCTTCCCGTTCCGCGCCGTTGCCGGAGCGCGCCGATTCTTCACCGGCGCCTCGACCTTCTCGGTCACCGGCTCCCCCTCTGGAATCTCCGGACGGAACTCCAGCGTCTCCCTGGGTTCCGGGGCCGGCGTCTCCCGGGTAGGCCGCCGAGAGTCCCGAGTGCGCTTCGGAAAATAGATGACCTGTACGCGCTCGGGCATGAGCGGACCGCAGACCTACTTCTTCGGAGCCGACGTCGAAGCGTTCTGGTTCTGGGCCACCTTCTTCGCCTGCTCCACCGTCTCCAGGGCAGCGGCCGCGAGCACGCGCGCGCGGTGGCTCAGCGGGTCCTTGTTCTCCGGGTCGAGGTCCACCGCCCGCTTGAAGTCGTGCGCGGCCTCGATGATCTTGCCCTGGCGCAGGTAGACCTCGCCGCGGTTGACGAACGAGGCGATCTCCTTGTCGTTCAACCGGATCGCGTCGTTGAAGCAGACCAGCGCGTTGTCGAGGTCCTCTTCGGCCAGGTACACCGCCCCGAGCGCGGTCCGGTAGTAACCCTCGGTTTCGTCGAGGTTGGCCAGGCCCTGGAAGACAACCTTGGCTTCGGCGTATCGGCCCTGCTCGTACATGGTGAAGCCAATCACCGCCATCTCGAGCATCTCCGGCCCGGAGATCGCGTTGAGCTCCTGGAGGGTGATCTCCCCCTTCACCCACTTCTCGACCCGCTCCGGGGCGTACAACACCTTGTCCCAGTCCGGCGTCACCGCCTCCTTCTGCGCCTTCTCCTTGTTCGCAATCACCGGAATCGGAT
>JBAWAM010000167.1:0-2125 GCA_049589315.1 Myxococcaceae bacterium | reverse complement strand
GGCTCACCCGGGAGGCGTTCCTCGAGCTTACCGAGATCATGATGATTTAGGCCGTCGACCACGGGTGCGTTTTCGATGGTTTTCAGGTCGACGTCAGCGCGGTGAAGCAGCGCCCCTGGTGGCGCTTATGGTGAATACGGATTCGGTTGAGGGCTTCGCGGCCGGACTGGGAGGGGACGTTCGAAAAGCACGACCCTGTGTGGAGACCTGCACCTGGCGAGCCAGTCCGCCAAGACCCGCAGCTGGGTGCTTCGTCCGAGCCCCGCCCGGATCGAGCAGCCGCGAACTGATCAGGTGATCTGATCGGTTCATCCGCTACGGCTCCGGTCCCCGCCTCGCCCCGCCTCGCCCCGCCTCGCGCCGCCGACGGCCGCCCAGTTGGCATGCATGGCAGGCACGGGTTCCGCAGGCGTCGACTCGCTAGGTGCGAACGTCGCCAGATCTGCGCCAGAGATGCGCAGCCTGCGGGCGCTCGTTGACTGCTGCCCATTACTCGGTAAAGGTCATTCTGCCGCTCGCAGCGGCATCAACCCGCTGCTTGAGCCGTACACCGAAATTCCGACACCCTCGACCTCCGCAACGACCGGCTCGAGATGCGCACCTCACGCTGAATGGACGGGTTCCCTACGCGAACACCCGCGCTGGCTCAGGCGGGGGACTCAAGCATCCGCGCCTGGCCCCACCAGCGCCCGCACCTCCGGGCCGAACTTCTCCGCCTCACCTTCGGGCCGCGACCACCCACCGCCCAAGGCTTCCACACGCCGAGCGCCTCCACTTCGTGTTCGCCGCTCCCGTCTCACGCCCCCACCACTCCCCTTCACCTCGCCGAACCGCGTTTGTTCGCCTATTCGTCCGACGCCACCCCCTCGCCAGGCGCTCCGAGGCCCGAGAAACCGCCTCCGGCCCCTGAGCGATCACGCATGCACTGCGCTCGGACAAGCACAGTTGCTGTCCCCTTTTCCGTTCCGCTCGATCTAGAATCGCAACACCCCATGTCCTCCGCCGAGCAGCAGCAGGTCTTCGTTCGTAACGAGCAGGGCAAGCGGTGGGGGCCGCTGACGCCCCAGACGCTCGAGCTCCTCATCGACGGCGGCCACATCGAGGGAAGAATCCAGCTCTCCCTCGACGGGCTTCAGTTCGCGCCCCCGGGGAACTTCCCTACCCTTCGGGAGTTCGTCCCACATGCGCTCTGGGGGACCCGCCCGGCCGCGGCAGCCCCTGTGACGCGGACACCGCCTGTCCTGAGGCCGCAGGGGGCGCCTGCATCTTCGGCGCCCACCGGTGTGAAGCCTGCCGCTTCAGCGGGCGCGGACCTGCCGGAGGGGCTTCCTCACGAAGGCGAGCTCGCACAGTACTCGCCGGTCCGTCTGTACTATCTGGCGGCGTCCTCGAACCACACGGGCCGGATCACGCTCCGGCTTTCGGATCGGGTGATTGAGGTCCACTTCCGCAAGGGCAATCCCGAATACGTCGCCTCGGATCACCCGGAGGACGCGCTGGCCGGATTCCTCTCCCGGGCCGGCCTGGTCACTGCGGACCAGCTCAAGCAGGCCGAGGGGCTCCTCGACAAGTTCGGAGGAGATCTCGTCGGCGCGCTCTTCGGCTCGGGCGTGCTCAACCCGGCGACCGCCTTTGCGCAGCTCGCGCAACGCGCGCAGTCCATCATGCTCAAGGGGCTCCTCGCGGAGGCGGGCACCTTCACGGTGACTTCCGAGGAACTCCAGGCCCACAAGGCCATGCCGCTGGGGAACCGGTGGGCGGTGCTGATGGACCTGGTGCGCCGGGTCCCTCCGTCCGAGCTCCGCCGCCGGCTCGCGGATGCGCTCGATCTGCCGATCATGAAGTCCGGCGGCAGGGTCGCGATCCAGGATCTCCGACTCACACCTCAGGAAACCCGGGCGGTCAGCTACATCGACGGCGTGCGCTCGCTGAACCTCCTCGCGCACGACCTGCCGCAGGACGGCGATCACTTCCTCCGCCTCGCGTTCGTGCTCCGCGACCTGGACATCGTGTCCTTCGCGAGCACTCGACTGCCCACCCCGGAGCCGCTCCCGCCTCCGGTGAAGCCGGAAGCTGCGCCTGCTGCGGTCACCCCGCCCGCTCCCGCTGCACCTCCCACGGTCAC
>JBAWAM010000166.1:0-3913 GCA_049589315.1 Myxococcaceae bacterium | reverse complement strand
GTCCTGCAGCTCCTCCACGACGCGAGCTCGTTGTTGGCCGCGATCGTCGACAGCCGCTCGTGCGCGGTCTCGCTGAGCGGCTTGTCGGCGTCGTAGAGGAAGTACGCGTAGGCGCGCTCCCGCTCCGCCGCTGCAGTTCCAGCTCGGGCTCGAGCAGGGGTTCTAGACCCGGGCTTGGAGCGGCTCGCCCAGCATTCGGGGGCCGCCCGTGTGCACGCCAGTGTCCTCGTTTTGGACAACCGCGCGTACGAGCGCACGAGTTTGGACCATGGATGCACCAGCCGCAGGGTTCAGGCTGTCGATTCCCGAGGCATTACAGGAGGTCCGAATCTTGCTGCTGTGGCCCGGAAAGTTTCTGTCGAACTCTTCCCGGACGGCCATGCGAACTCGAAATCTGGTTTTGGCGAGTTGGATAGGACTCTTGAGCACGGCCATGGCGGGCTGTATGGGGGAGAGCAGCGGTCTATTCACCGATGGAGCTGGTCCAGGCAATACGCCGGGCCAGACCGATCAAGCGCGCTTCTTCGCCGGTCAGGCTCTCTACGATCGCAACTGCGGTGCTTGCCATGGTCTCCTCGAGGAATCCACGAAGCGAGGCCGCACCGCGGAACAGATCGCGCACGCGCTTGCGTCGTTGCCCATCATGAAGGCGTTCGAGTCGAGACTCACGCCGGTCGAAACGGGCCAGATCGCCTACGCGCTCAGTGTCGATCCGGCCGCAGTCACCTGTCCGCCCATTGAAGACTCGTTCCGCATCGTTCCGAAGACGCGCCGCCACCTCGAGCACGAGCTCGCGTCCCTGCTCGAGCTGCCGGCGGCAACCGTCCGCACGGCGCTGGCGGGGTACGAGCTTGGCTACGACGGCGACCACACCTTCGATAACCAGGACGCTCCTGCGCTGATCCAGGTCGGGACCGCCGAGTCTCTTCTCGAGGCGCTCGAGAGCATCGCGAGCCAATGGGTCGGCGCACGTCCCGCAGTGGGCTCATGTGCGAACCGAGCATGTGTGGAGAGCGCCCTGACCCAGGTTGCGTCGCGCTGGGGGCCGGGTCTCGTCCAACAGGTTCCTTCCGCGGCGGCGATCTTCGAGCGCGCGACTCAAGAAGGGCTGAGCCGACCGGAGGCGGTGCAGCTGGTGTTGGTGCGGCTCCTGATGTCGCCGGAAGTGATCTTCACCCATCTGACCCCAGACGCTCTCCAGGGCCATCGGCGCCTGGTCGCGGCGCTCGGCTCTCGCTCCCCGGCGCCGGCGGAGCTCGCGCTCCCGCTTCCCGAGCTGACCGCGAAGCTCGTGGCCTCCGACACGTCGGTCCTTGCCGACCGTTTTGCCCTCGGCTGGTGGGGCGTCCACGGGGCCCTGAACACTTTGGCGAGCGGCGACCAGGCGCTCCTCCCGGTCGCGCCGGAGCTTCTCGAGGATCTCGCCGAGGAAGCGCGTCGGAACTTCAAGCACGCGGTGGACGAGGACGTCCCGCTGACCTCGCTGATGACCTCCCAACATTCATTTATCAATCTTCGGCTGGCTACACACTACGGCGTGACCGGACCGCGCACGCAGGAGTTCGAGCGGGTCGAGCTCGGATCGGCCCGCGGCGGCGGACTCCTCGCTCTTGGAGCCATCCACGTCGCCTCGGGCGGCGGTGGCAAGACGAGCGTGGTGAGGCGCGGAAAGTGGGTGCTCGACAACCTCTTGTGCCAAACGCTTCCCGACCCGCCGGATATGAATGACTTCATGATGAATCCCGGGCAGCAGGACCCCGTGGGAGAGCGCACGCCTCGCCAGAAGTCCGCGGCGCTCCGCGCTTCGGCGTCGTGCGAGGGGTGCCACGCGGTCATGGACGAGATCGGCTTCGGGCTCGAAGGCTTCGATCCCTGGGGCGCGCCGCGTAGCCAGTACGCCTCTGGAGCCCCCGTCGAGACCTGGGGCCAGCTCCCGGGCGGGATCTCTTTCGACAACCATCGCCAGCTGGCCGCGCGCCTCGGCGAGTCGCTTGCCTTCCGTCACTGCTCGACCATGAAGCTGACCCAGTATCTCCTCGGGCGCTCGTTGACCGAGGCGGAGCGGTGCCACGTGCGGAAGCTGAGCGTTTCCACTCCCGCGAACATCACCATGCGCCAATGGATTCAAGGGATTGTCTCGAGCGAGCTGTTCCACGCCCAGACGGGAGGTGAGCGATGAAGCTGCGTAGACCCATCCAGCTGAGCCGGCGTACCGTGTTGCGCAGCGCCGTCGCCGCGATCGCGCTTCCGGCGCTGCCCTCGCTTGCCCAGGCCCGGGGGCCGGTGCGCCGGTTCATCGCCATCTACACCCCCGGCGGCGTCATCCTGGGAGGTAGCTTTCACAAGTATGATTACTGGAGCGTCGGAGACAACCTCGCCCGGCTCGACATGCCGGAGCACTCGCTTCACGAGCTGCGTGGCCACAAGAGCGACCTCATCGAGGTCCGGGGCGCGAGGTGGCGCGGCTACTCCTACGGCACGCAGCAGCTCGGCTTGCCGGAGGCGATCGGTCACTGGGGCGAGCTGCCCGCCTTTCTAACCGGGCAAACGCTCAAGCCCAATGGAGAAACGCTGCCGCGGGAGCTTCACACCAACGTCGAGTCGATCGACCAGATGATCGCTCGCATCTCCGGCCAGAAACCGCTCAATCTGACCGTGATGCCCGCGCGCTCGGCCGACACCCTCTCCTGCGTCTCGTGGTTGAACGGCACCACCGCAGACACGCTGTATTCCGACCCGTTGGCGCTCTATGACAAGCTCTTCGGTGGAGCGGCAACCGGGAACGAGAGCCGATTGCGCAGTCTCCTGGCAGTCCGGCGCAGTGTCCTGGACGACGTCGCCCAGCAACGGCATCGGATCGAGGCGATGCTGAGCGCAGAGGATCGTTACCACCTCGACGCATACTTCACGAACATCCGTGAGACCGAGGTGGCGCTCTCAGAGAGCCGAGACGTGAGCTGCGCCCCCGACAGCCGTAGTCGGTACCAGAACGTGAATCTCACCACCAACGCGGACCTCCTCGTCGATCTCGCGCTCCTCGCCCTCGAGTGCGACTACACGCGGGTGGTCACCATGGCCGTGTGGGGAGCGGGAGGTGGGACCGGTGGGCAGATCACCGGAAGCTACGTTCCGGGTCTGAGCGCCCCCAACCAGGACTTCCACGCCTTTACGCACTTCTCCGATGGCGTCGGGGTCAACTCGACGTTCAACGACGCCCAGAAGGTCATGAAGTGGTCGGCCGGGCACTGCGCGAAGTTCGTGAAGGGGCTTGCCTCGAAGACAGACAGCGACGGCAAGAGCATGCTCTACAACAGCCTCGTCATGTATGGGTCGAACATCGGCGATGCGCCCCTGCACGAGTACAGTCGCTGCGCAAGGATCCTCGTGGGGCAAGCCGGAGGAAAGGTCAGAACCGGGCGCGTGATCGAGGCGCAGAATCAATTCATCGAGGACCTCCTCCCCGAAATCCTCTCGGTCTTCGACTACAAGACGCCCCAGGGAACGCAGCTCGATCAGGTGGGCCTCAGCCAGGGCAGGATCCGCCTGTCCTGACTCGCGGCAGGATCCACTTCCTTCCGCTTCTCCCTCGAGGTCCGACGACAGCCTGAACCGCCATGTGCGCGCCGGTCGTCACTCCGCCGCGCTCCCGCGGCTTCGCCACCGAGCTCGCGCTCCTCTCCTTCGACTGTGAGGTGCGCGAGCACCGGGACTTGTCGGTGCGCGAGAGGCGCGACAGCTCTCGGCTCATCACCAGTCCGACTTCGTTGAGCGCAACCTGCGACAGCAGTCGCTCGAAGCCCTCGCGCGCCTTCGCGCCGGTTCCCGTGCTCAGAGTCGATAAGGCAAACAACCGCGGGGCAGGGACCTGGTGGGCAGTGCCGGGCCGACGATGGAGGCGTGCGCGGGGTTAAAG
>JBAWAM010000165.1:0-12952 GCA_049589315.1 Myxococcaceae bacterium | reverse complement strand
GAGCTCGGCGCGCGCCGCGGCAGCTTCGGCCTGGGCCGATTCCAGGTCCTTGCGAGGGCTGATGCCTCTCGCCACCAACGATGACTCGCGCTTCAGCGCCGCTTCGGCGGCGTCGACCCGGCTCTTCGCCGCGGCGATGCGCGCCTGCTGTTCGCCGACATCCGCCGACGCGAGCGTGGCCAGTGGCTGTCCCGCCGTGACAGCGTCGCCGACGTCGGCCTTGACCTCGAGGACGAGCGCCTCCCCGCGCGCGGAGAGCCGGGCCAGCTTGTTCTGATTGAAGATGATCCTCCCTACGACCTCGAGCGTCCGGGTGAAGGGCCGTTGCGCGACACGCGTGGTGCGGATGCCTGCCTCTTCGGCGGTCTGCTTCGTCTTGAACCGGATGCGGGTGCCAGGCTCCGGAAACGCTGGCGGCTCGAGCCCGCGTTCGCGGAGTTTCTCCGGATGGCACCAGGGACAGACCGACTCCGGCACGCCGTGCTCGCGGCAGTAGTCGCCCGCTTCGACGAACTTCGACACCAGCCCGGGATTGCACTTCGTGCACATCGACTCCGGGACCGCGTGCTCCCGGCACCAATCGGCGGGAAGCGCCGGCGCGTCGAAGGTGAGCGACGGGTTGCACTCCCTGCAGTGCGACTCGGGGAGTCCATGTTCCTCGCACCAGTCGCCCAGTTCCTTGAACGCGGGGATCAGCTCGGGGAGGCACTTCGTGCATTGATCCGCCGGAACCCCGTGCGCGCACAGCGCGGGCTTCGACGAGGACGTCTCCTGCGCGGCGGCGACCGGCTTTTTCGCGGCAGCGGAGGGCGCGGCCGTCTTCGGCTTGTCCGCACAGGCGGCGAGGAGCGTGAACGCGATCAGGATCGAGATTCGCCGCACGCTCACTTCACCCCTTCACTCGCCAGGTCCGGATGACACAGGACGCACTGCGACTCCGGCCGGTCGTGCTCCTGGCACCAGTCACCCTTCGCCTTGAACACCGGCGCGAGCTTCGGGTTGCAGCGGGTGCAGACCGCCTTCTTCACGCCGTGCTCGCACTTCGCCGGAGCCTTCTCGGATGAAGCGGGCGCGAGCGACTCTGCGGCGAACGATGGGGTGGGGAGACCTGAGGACAGCAGGATGGCAACGGCGGGCACGAACAGGAGCGCGTGCTTCAAAGGACACCTCGGGGAGCGCTGATCGGAAGCGGAAGTTGTGGATGAGGAAAGGGATCGCCAGGCCGGATGCACTGTCGTGCACGACCATTGGACACACCTCTCCTGTGTGACTTCGGCTTCAGGCTCTGGGAGGCAGGAACACGTCTTGCGTCGACCCCGTCAGGGCGACCCCCGGGGCGCTCGCTCCTGCCCGGATGGGGGCGGGACCCGCTTGTGAGATCGCGAAGCTCACCGGGACGACCGATTGCCGGAGGGCACAGCAGGCGCAATCGGCACATCCGTCAAAGCAGTCCGTGCAGCGGTCGTCATCGCAGTCGCCCTCCGCGTCCGCCAAGTCGAGGACGGCGAAGGGACTGGAGATGCCCGCGTCGACGACCGTTCCGCACAGGTCCACCGACCCGGCGAAGCCGGCGACGATCAACCAGAGCGCGAGGAACAGGCGGGCGAGCTGCATGGACGGTCTCTTGCTATAGCCGGACGCGAAAACAACGATCAACGCACTTTCATCCCGGCCGAGGCCGGTCGCCTGCTGCTGCCCGGCTCGCGATCCATCCACAGCCGAGCGCGATTGCCGGCAACTCTAGCCCGGATGTCCACAGATGGGCGGACACGGACAGCGGATGCACTTTACCTGTTCACACGACTCTCCTTCTGCGCAGTCGCGGTCGGTCCGGCAGCCTTGAATGCAGGTGCGATCGTCCTCACCGCACCCTTCACACACATACCCGTCCTCACATTGCGCATCGGAGGTGCATGGCTCGTTCGGGCCCACGGTGACGGGCTGCTGGGTCGACGCCGGACCCGCGTCCGCTGCATCGCCACCCGGCGCGGGCATTTCGTTCGGCGCCCCGTGCTGACAGGCGGCGGTGAGCATCAAGACGGTCGCCACTGCGTACAAGGTCTTCACGACTCCCACTGTATTCGCCGTTGGAAAATTTGGGCTAGGCTGCCAAGCGTTAAGGGGAGGACGGATGACGATCCGCAGACTGGACGGAACATCTCCGTGGAGGGGACCCACAGAATCAGAGCCCAGCTCGCTCCAGACGCGCGACGTGTTCGGCTCTCCGGCGGCGCAGCGCAACGCCTTCGTCGTGACCCGCGCCTTCGAGGACGAGCTGGACCGCCTCACGAGCAGGACCCTGCAGCAGTTCACCCTGTCTTTGCTCGACTGGACCTTCTGATGAACTCCGCCGAGGCGCTTGCCACGCTGCTGGAGTACGTCCGTGATGCCGAGCGGGAGGGCGACCTCGTCCGTGCGCACGGCCTGCTCGACGGCGCGGACGACCCATTGCGACACATGGGATGCTGGCACTTCACCCGCGGGGCGCTCGCGTTCCGTTCGGGGGACGTGTCCCGGGCGATCGACGCGTTCGAGCGGGCGGTCGCGCTCGAGCCGGAGCTCGCCGAGTTCCACGCGAACCTCGGGGCTGCCCTCTTCGAGCGGGCGCGCCGGTCGGGGGCATTGGAGAGTGGCGCCCAGGGGTCTCGGGACCTGTCGCGTGCCCTCGAGGTGCTGGAGAAGGCGGTGACGCTCTCGCCGAAGCTGCCGAGCGTGTTCAACAACCTCGGTCTGGTGCGCGCCGCATGTGGGCACTTCGAGGGGGCGCTGGACGCCTACGACCGGGCGCTGCAGCTGGACGCCTCCAACGCGAACGCGCTCTACAACCGGGCCGCTGCGCTTCACCGGCTCGGATGCGAGGAGGACTGCCTGGCGTGCCTCGATTTGTTGCTCCAGAGGCACCCGGACTTCGCGCCGGCGAAGGCGAGCCGCGAGAACACGCTTCGACGCCTCGGGCGATAGCGCTCGGGCCGAGACGTCAGGGAGTCGAACGTTCGCCCAGCCGGTTCGCCCATCTTCGGACCCTTCTGCTAGAGGCAGGGGCCCTGGGGGAGGCTGATGAACGTCGTCTTCATCTCACCGAATTTTCCGCCGCAGTTCTTTCAGTTCTGCACAGCGCTGCGCGAGCGGGGGGTGAACGTGATGGGGCTCGGGGATTCGCCCGAGTACGAGCTGCGCCCGGAGCTCCGGAACGCTCTGAGCGACTACTGGTACGCCCATTCTCTGGGCGACTACGACCAGGCGGTCCGCGCCCTGGGCTTCTTCACGTACCGGCATGGGCGGATCGATCGGATTGATTCGCACACCGAGCACTGGCTCGGCCTGGAGGCGCAGCTCCGGGAGGACTTCAACATTCCGGGCCCGCGGCCGCAGGCGCTTCACCAGCGTCGCACCAAGAGCGGGATGGCGGAGCTGTTCCGGAAGGCGGGGGTCCCCTGTCCGGACGGTGAGCTGGTCCAGTCTCCGGAGCAGGTGCGTGCGTTCGTGAAGCGCCATGGCTACCCGCTGGTGTTCAAGCCGGACCTTGGAGTCGGCGCGGCGAGGACCTTCAAGGTCGGCAACGATCGCGAGCTCGAGCAGACGCTGCAGTCGCCGCTGTCCGGCTTCATCGTGCAGCCGTACATCAGCGGGACGATCGTCAGCTACGACGGACTCGTCGACCGGAACGGCCGCATCGTCTTCGACACCTCGCACGTCTACAACGCCGGGATCATGGAGGTCGTGAACGAACAGCTCGACGTGTACTACTGGAACAGGCGGGAGATTCCGGAGGAGCTCGTCAAGCTCGGGCGGAGGGTGGTGGACGGCTTCAGCATCCGCGAGCGGTTCTTCCACATCGAGTTCTTCGAGCTCCCCGACGGGAGCTACCGCGCGCTGGAGATCAACATCCGGCCACCCGGCGGGTACACCACCGACATGATGAACTTCTCAGCGGACGTCGACGTGTACCGCCTGTGGGCCGCGGTGCTGACCGGCGATCCGCTCGAGAATCTCCGATTCGAGCGCAAGTACCATGTCGCGCACGTTGGCCGACGGTGGGGGCGCCCGTACATGCTCCACCACGAGGAGCTCGTGCGCAGGCTGGGCGATCGACTGCTGGTGCATCGCCAGATGCCCCATGCCTTCGCCGGCGCGATGGGCGATGAGATGTACCTCATCCGCGACTCCGATTTCGGCCGGTTACAGGAGTCGATCCAGCTCATCCAGACCCTCGGGTAGCCCTACCGGAGGAGCCACTCGAACGCAGCGGGCAGCCTGCGTTGCCAATCGCCCTCCGTGTGCTCTCCCCCCGGTTCCAGGACCGTGAGCAGTTCGTGTTCCCCGTATCCCAGCCCGCGCAGATGCTCCCCGAACTCGCGCGTCCGGATCCCGTACTCCATGGGGAACGCCCCCAGCACGAAGAGCTCTCGATCACCCGCGTCGACATAGATCCGCGACCACTGCCGCGAATGGGACGTCCAATGCCGGAAGAGCCCGTCCTCGCACCACATGACCGACGGTGAGAGCGCGCCCACGCGGCCGAAGACGTCCGTGTGCCATCGGTGCAGATAAAGGGAGATGAGTCCCCCCAGACTCGAGCCAACGACCGCCGTGTGTTCCGGTCCCGGCAGTGTGCGGTAGGTCGAGTCGATCCAGGGCTTCAGCTGTTCAATCAGGAACCGCGCATAGCTGCGCCCCCGACCCTTCACGTTCGCGCGCGGCTCATCCCACGGCGAGTAGTCCTCGAACCGCCCCAGCCCGTGGTCGACGGCGACGATGATCCACGACCCGATGCGCCCGGACCGAAGCAGGTCTTCCAGAGCGTGGTTCGCAGCCCAGGTCGGATCACGCGCCGAACGGGTGTCGTCGAAGACGTTCTGCCCGTCCTGCATGTAGACGACGCCGAATCGAGCCGTGGTTGTCTGGTCGTAGAGGCTGGGCGTGAAGATCCGGACTGTCCGGGAGAAGCCCTCCGCGTGGGACGGCACGTCGTGGAGGATCTGGATATGTCCCATGAAGGTGCCAGAGCCTATGCCTCGCTCACTGGAACGCCAGGCATTCCGAACCCGCTTGCCGGGTCAGGGAGCCAGTGCCAGCATCCCGCGCGGTGCTCGCCCACCCGCTGAAGCGCGCAAGCTCGAAGAGCTCGAGGCCGTGACGTGACGATTCCCGTTCCCATCAGCGCCTCCCGACTGCCGCCTCCCGACGAGCGGGTGCAGCAGCTGGCGTCCGAGCTCTCTGCGCGGACGAGCGTGCGGATCTCGTTCGAGGAGCAGGATCGCCTCGTCTACTCGCGCGACATGTGGCCGCGGGCGTTGATCTGGATTCGCCAGGGCCGGATCCCGCCTCCACCCGATGCCGTGGTGTGGCCGAAGGACGAAGAGGAGATCGCCGAGATCATCCGCCTGGCCCGGACGCACCGCATTCCCGTCATCCCGTACGGCGCCGGGTCGGGCGTGTGCGGAGGCATCTGTGCAATACGCGGCGGGATCGCGCTGGATCTCAAGCGCCTCGAGCAGGTCTCTCCCGTCGACGTGAAGCGCCAAACCGTCGATGCCCAAGCCGGGGTGATCGGCGAGGTGCTCGAGCGCAAGCTCAATCAGCAGGGGTGGACCCTCGGACACTTCCCGTCGTCGATCTACATGTCGACCCTGGGCGGTTGGCTCGCGACACGCAGCGCCGGCCTGTTCTCGAGCCGCTACGGAAAAATCGAGGACATGGTCCTCTCCGTGCGCGCGGTGTCGGGGGCAGGCGAGCTCATCGTGACCCCCGAACGTCCGCGCCCGGGGCCCGACCTCGCGCAGCTCCTGATCGGCTCCGAGGGGACGCTCTGTGCCTTCACGGGAGCCCGGCTCAGGGTCCATCCCGCGCCGGAGCACCGCGCGTTCCGAGGCGTCCGGTTCCGCAGCGTGGCCGAAGGCGTCGAGGCCATCCGGCAGATCTTCCGCGCAGGTCTGCGGCCGGCGGCGGTGCGCTTGTACGACCCGTTCGACACGTCCCTGGTGGCCCGATCACGCAGGGAGGATGCCCACCCGCGCCGCGGGTTCATGGTCGACCTCCTCCCGGCGATCACGCGCCAGGTCACGCCCCGGGCGCTGGGGCGTCCGTGGCTGTTGAACCAGGCGGCGGACCTGTTCAAGCACTCGCTGCTGATCCTCTGTTTCGAAGGAGAGGCCCGCCGTACCCGCCGTGAAGAGGAGGCCGCGCGAGCGATCTGCGTGCGAATGGGCGGCGTGGACCAGGGCGAAGCGCCCGGTCGCCAGTGGTACGAGGAGCGCTACTCCGTCTCGTACAAGATGTCGAAGGCCGTCGACTCGGGCGCGTTTGCCGACACGATGGAGGTCGCCGCCACCTGGGACAAGGTGATGGACGTCTACGACCGCGTGCGCGCAGCCGTGGCGCCGATCGCCTTCGTCACGTGCCACTTCTCACACGCGTATCTCGAAGGGTGCTCCCTGTGCTTCTCCTTCGTCGCGTCCGGCACCACCGAAGCGCGCCAGGAGGAGCGCTACGACCAGCTCTGGCGCGTCGCGTTGGCGGCCGCGCTCAGCGCCGGCGCGACGGTGAGCCACCATCACGGCATCGGCCTGCTCAAAGACCGGGAGCTGGTCGAGGAGTTGGGACCGGGACGGCGAATGCTGGAGGCGCTGAAGCGGGCGCTGGATCCAGATGGGATCATGAATCCGGGGAAGCTCGGGCTGTGAAGACCGTTTCGAGTGAGCACGAGCTGGCGCAGTTGCTCCGCGAGCTGCGTGAACGCGGCGGGCAGGGAGGCGAGGGGTTTCGCATCTCCCTCGCGGCGTTCGATCAGATCGGCATGGTCGACGTACGCAGCGCCGTCGTCGAGGTCGGAGCCGGCGTGCGCCTCGATCGGCTCGAGCTCGAGCTCCGCGCGCGCGATCTCACCCTGGGCGCATTCAGTCCCGGCACGATGGCGCTGGACGTCGCCACCTTCCTCGAAGGCCCGTGGGCCGGGCTGCGGACCATTCCGGGCGGACGGCTGGAGACCGCCTGCCTGGCGTTGACCGGCGTGATGGCCGACGGTCTCCGGTACGCGTCCCGGCCCAGCCCCCGCAGCGCCGCCGGTCCCGATCTGGACGCGATGTTCCTCGGGGCCGAGGGACGCTTCGGACGGGTGACCGGCGCGAAGCTCCGCGTGTTCCCCCGGCCACGCTCCGAGCGGCTCGCCTCCTGGAGCTTCAGCGCGCTGCAACCCGCGGTCGAGACCCTGCGGGTCGCGGTCGGGCAGGGATGTCTCCTCCGGCGCGGGCACATCATCGAGCGCGCGGGGAGGTGGCTCCTGGCCGTCGAGGTCATCGGCGGGCCGGAGTCGATCGAGCGGGACCTCTCCACCCTCGGCCACTGCGTGTTCGCCCGGGGCGGTCGCTCGTCGGGGCAGCAGGCTCCGTTTCCGGTGGGCGCCGGAGGACCCGAGCACGAGCTCGACTGGGAGACCCTGGAGGCCGAGCTCGGCAGGGGAGCTGCGGTGACGCTCTGGCGCATCTCGCTCGAGTCGGTGATCGCGGAAGGCGAGGTGGCCGGAGGTGTTCCGTTGGTGCCAGGGCAGCGGTGGCCGTGCGAAGGTCCGCTCTCCGCGATCGCGCAGGCGGCCGATCCGGCAGGCATCCTGGGAGGCCTACGTTGAGCAGTCGAAGCAGCACAGTTACCGAGCAACACCGCCAGGCGTACGCGAACTGCTCGTACTGCCCGAAGGCCTGCCGGTTCGCGTGCCCCGTCTCCGAGGCGACCCACAACGAGACCACGAGCACCTGGGCCAAGATGACCGAGGCGCACCTGGTCACGACGGGGAAGCGCGAGGTCGAGGCCGGGGGCGCGCGGGCGCTGTATGCCTGCACCGGATGCATGCGCTGCCGCAGCTTTTGCAATCACCAGAACGAGGTCGGCGCGGCTCTCTTCTCCGCCCGGCAGAACGCCGTGGATCGGGAGGTCGCGCCGGAAGGCGCCCGCAGCACGCTGCGCACCTTCGACGAGCACGGAAATCCCTTCGGACGCGACCTGTCGCAGCTCGTGGCACAGCAGCGCGCCGACACGCCCGTGCGATACCAGCTCTTCACCGGGTGCAGCTCGCTGGTGAAGCGGCCCGACCTCATCGACGACGCGCTGGAGGTGGCAGGCGCGCTGGGCATGCCGGTCGGTGTGTCCAAGGCCAGCGCGAGGTGTTGTGGCTATCCGCTCTACGCGGCAGGCGACCTGAACGAATTCGAGGTCCACGCGCGGCGCATGGCAGAGGCCCTCAAGCCACATCCAGAGCTCCTCGTGCTCGATCCCGGCTGCGCCTACACCTTGAAGGTCGTCTACCCGCGCGTGGGCGTGGAGCTTCGGACCGACGTGCGCACCCTCTACGAAGCGCTCGCCGAGTCGCTCGACCAGGCGCCGGCACGCGAGCCTCTGTGGGAGCGCGTCACGTACCACGATGCATGTCACCTGGGACGCGGGCTCGGCCAGTACGAAGCGCCGCGCAAGCTCCTCCGCGCGGCAGTGCGTGAGGTGAAGGAGCCGCAGGAGACGCGCGAGGACGCCGGCTGTTCGGGCGGCGGAGGCTTGTTGCCGAGGACCATGCCCGACGCATCCGTGAACATCGCGAAGCGGCAGGGCGAGCGGCTCGTCGCCGAGGATGAAGGCATCGTCACCGCGTGTCCGACCTCCCGGCGTATGTTCGAGCGCGCCGGGCGTCGCGCCGACGACCTGATCTCCGTGCTTCGACGCTGGCTTCACGAAGGGGCGCCGCAATGAAGACCTTCCTCGTGGTGAATCCGAGCAGCGCCAACGGCCAGACCGGGCGCCGCTGGGCGGAGATCTCCGCGAAGATCTCCCGGAAGTTTGGCGTGTTCGACCACGCGTTCACCGAGAAGCCCATGGACGCGTCTCGCCTGACGACGAACGCGTTGATGGACGGCTACGAGTGTGTCGCGGCGGTCGGCGGGGACGGAACGATCAACGAGGTCGCCAACGGGTTCATGAAGGACGGCGGGGCGATCAATCCGAAGGCCACACTGGCGGTGATTCCCCGCGGGACCGGCGGAGATTTCCGCCGCACCTTTGGCTGGGACGCCGAGCTCGAGTCGGCGCTCACGCGCCTGAGCAGCCCTGAAACCCGGCCGCTGGACGTCGGGCGCGTGGAGTACCTCAGCAACCGCGGCACGCCCGAGGAGCGCTACTTCGTGAACATCTGCTCGTTCGGCGCGAGCGGACTGGTGGATCGGGAGGTCAACGCGCGCAGCAAGGCCTGGGGCGGGAGGTTCTCGTTCCTCCTCGGGAGTGTGCGCGCGCTCACGCAGTACCGGGACTGCAAGGTGACCCTCTTCGTGGATGACAAGCCGCCCGAACAGGTCGACGTCACCACGCTGGCTATCGCGAACGGGCGCTACTTCGGCGGCGGGATGATGGTCGCCCCCGAGGCGGATCCGCACGACGGGCGGTTCGACGTGACCCTGTGGACCGGGTACGGACTGACCGACTTCATCGTGAAGTCTCGGGCGATCTACGACGGGACCCACGTGACCTTCCCCGGGACGAGGACGCTGAAGTGCCGGGAGATCCGAGCCGAGTGCGAATCGGATCGCGAGGTGCTCCTCGACATCGACGGTGAGCAGCCGGGGCGGTTGCCGTGCCGGATTTCCCTGCTGCCGTCGGCGATCCGGCTGAAGACCTAGGAGTACACGCCTTGCGTTGGGCCTGGGTGGCGCTCATCGGATTGAACGGTTGTGCTGCATCCTCAGCGAGCCTGGTCGCTCCGCAACCGACTGCGCCCGCGCTGCGTGCAGGCGCCGACGTTCACGTGCACCTGGCCATGGAGGATGCGCTGTTCGCGTTCCAGGGCGAGGTGAACGGTCCGGAGCTCGCGCGTTCGCCCGACCAGACGCTGGTGAACCAGATCCGGATCGAGCATCTCCGCCGCGTCGGTATTCGCCTGATCGTGGCGGCCCTGTGGCCCTGGTTCGATCTACGGCCGGGCGTGACGTCGATGGACGAGACCCTTCGGCAGATGGAAGCGCTGAAGGCACTGTCGAAGAAGAACCCGGAGCTCGCCATCGCCCGGAGCGCGGCCGAAGCGCGTGAGCTGATCTCGAGGGGACGCATCGCCGTCGTGCCCGGACTCGAAGGCGCCGAGGCAATCCGCTCCGTAGAAGACGTGGACGTGCTCCATGCCGCCGGGTTCCGCGTGGTCGGCCTGGTTCACTTCACCGACAACGCCATCGCCGATGCGGATGACGATCAGTTCGGCCCTGTGCTGGGCCTGTTGCTGGATGGGAAGAGCGGGGGACTCACGCCGCTCGGGCGGGACGCCGTGCGGCGGATGATCGAGCTCGGAATGTTGCTCGATCTCTCCCACGCGAGCGAGCGCACGCGCGAAGACGTTCTCTCCATCACCGAGCCGGCTGGTGTTCCGGTGCTGTACTCGCACGCGGGTTCCGACTGGGAGCAGGTCAGGACCCTGGACGACGCGCATGCTCGGCGCATCGCCGCCTCGGGAGGCTTGATCGGGATCGGCATCTACCGACACGACGCGCTTCAGCCGATCCCGGCAGAGGAGCACTGGGACGGTTTCACGCCCGAGTCATGCGATGAGGTGATTGCGCACTGGGTGCACTACGCCCGCGTGGCAGGCCCCGATGCCGTCGTGCTCGGAAGCGACCTCAACAGCGTGATCCACCGAGGCCGCCCCGGCGGCTTCTGCCCCGACGGTCTGCGCCACGCGGGAGATCTCCCATACCTGTTCGCCGGCCTCATAGCGCGCGGCGTGCCCCGAGCACCACTCGACGACGCCGCCGAACGGGTCCTTCGCGTATTGGAGCAGGCGCAACTCCGAGCACGCGGACGCCCCATCCCGTCTCAGGAGATCCAGAAGTAGGCCGACGCGATCAGCGAGCGGCGCTCGGTCACCTTCGCCCGCTGCTGGAGCAGCGCGGCGTTGCGGTCCTTGAGCGAGTACCGCGTCTCCTCCTCGTTGCGCAGCGAACCGAGCTTCTTCCGGTACTCGCGCTCGAGGCGCTCCGAATTGGCTCGGGCCTTGGCGCGCTCCGTGGGGTCCTCGGTGTTGAGCGCCGCGCGCCGTGCTTCTTCCCAGGTGCGGCGGGCCTTTTCCACCTGCTCGCGCGATTCGAGGAGGCAGTCCTCCGCGTAGCGATCTGCGCGGTCGCGCTGGAGATCCATCTCCATGAGGTTCTTGCGCTCCGCCGCACGGACGATCTCGTCACGGGCCGACAGCAGCGCCTGCTCCTGCGCCAGACTCACCGACACCGGAGCGGGTCGGCGCCGCAGCTCCTCGGTCGCGTTGAGCCGGACGAAGTGCTCCGAGTCCTGGAGAGGGAGAGCGCGATAGGTCTCGCCCTCCTTCACCAGGACGAGGTGCACGATCTTCTCCTCGGGCTTGAGTCCGCCGAGCTCGAACTTGTAGGCGAACCACCATCCCTCGCTCCCGGCGAGCCGGGCCATCCGCCCCGGCAGCGAGGACGCGTCGAGCTTCAGGTAGGTGATCGCGTCATTCGTCCGTGCACGCACCGCGCCGGCGACCTTCGCCAACTGTTCGCGGGTGGGGCCCTCTCCACCGGTCCCGAGCACGGAGCGGGTGAGGGCGGCAGTCTCCTCCTTGCGCCGATCCACCGCCTGCTTGGCCTGATCACCGGCAACGCGGAGTCTGCGCCGGACGTCACCATCGAACCGCTCGAGCAGGAGCGACCGCGCCTGGGTCATCCGCGAGTCGATCTTGGTCTCGAGATCGGCGCGCAGCTTGTCGAACGCCCGGGCGATTTCCTCCGGGTGACGGCACGACTGGTAGATTTCGAGGATCCGCTTCTCGAAGTCGACGCCGCTCTCGAGCGCGCCGAGAATCTCGTCCGAGGCGCCGAACACGCCGTCGAAGAGGTTCAGCTTCTTCTCCAGCAGCTCGTACAGCCGCGCGTCCGCCGCGTTCTGGCGGTTGAGGAAGTTGATGACCAGCACGTCTCGCTGCTGGCCGTAGCGGTGGCACCGGCCGATGCGCTGCTCGAGCCGCTGCGGGTTCCACGGCAGGTCGAAGTTCACCAGCAGGTTGCAGAACTGGAGGTTCAGGCCCTCCGCGCCCGCTTCCGTGGAGATGAGGATCTGGGTGCGCTCGCGGAAGTCCTCGACCAGCTGCCGCCGCTCCTCGGGCGTTCCGGCATCACCGGACAGGAGCGAGATCTTCCCCTTGAACCCGTGATCCGACAGCAGGTTGAACAGGTACTGCTGCGTGCGCCGAGACTCGGTGAAGATCACCGCCTTCTCCGGCCATTGGTGGGCGCGGGCGACGGTGAAGATGCGGTCGATGGAGCGCTTGAGGGCCTCGCCCTTGGCGTTCACCTTGATGCTGTCGGCGAGGTCGGCATACTGCCGGAGCTCCCACAGCTCGCGCTCCATGGCCTGGATCGACGGAGGCCCGGACGGATCGTCGGACCACTCCTCGGCCTCTTCGGAGTACTGGGCGAGATCCTCTCCTTCGACAGGCAGCTTCGGTTGGGCATCGAAGATGAGCTGCGTGGCCTTCGCCCCGAGCTTCGCCGCCTGGAGTCGCTTCTCCAGGGTCTCCGCCATGCGGCGCAGGGTGGGCGCGATCGCGAAGGTCGAGGACGCGAGCAGCTTGCGGTAGGCCAGGGTGAGCAGGGTCTTCTTGCCCGGCTCGATGGCCGTCGCCTCGGAGCGCCGCAGGTACTCGGACACCTTGTCGTAGAGATCCTGCTCCTCGGCCGAGGGCGCGAAGTCTTCCACGATGCTGCGGCGGTTGGTGTAGCGGACGTACTCGCGGACCTGCCGGCGCAGGGTGCGGTAGACCACCTGGCCCAGCCGCTCCTTCAGCTCTCGCGAGGCGTCCTCCTTGAGGCCGCCGATCTCCGGGTCCGGCTGGTAGCGCGAACGGAACGCGTGCTCGGGCCCCAGGATCTGCTCGTCGAGGAACGAGAGCAGCCCGAACAGCTCCATCAGGTCGTTCTGCAGC
>JBAWAM010000164.1:0-24613 GCA_049589315.1 Myxococcaceae bacterium | reverse complement strand
GCACCTGAACGCCGGATGAGCAGAAGGTGTCCCGACGGCGAGACGGGGAGTCTCGTTGCCGATGTTAGACTCCGTGCCCATGAGCCTTCCCGCCCCCTCGGCGTCACCCGCCGTCCCCGTCGAGGTCCACGAGGCCCCCAGTCAGACCTGCACCCTCTGTCGGGGGCCTCTCCTGGGCAGCACGGCCACCACGAACCTGCAGCCCCTCTGCTCGGCGTGTGTCGGCGCCCTTCAGGGTGACCTCGTTGCGCAGGCGGGGACGAACTCGGACCTGGTCGTGGGAACCCTGGGGGCCATTGTCGGCGCGATCGTGGCAGCGGCGCTTTGGGCAGTGCTCGAGGTGATCACCGAGGTCCGGATCGGGTTCATCGCCGTGGGCGTGGGCTGGGCCGTCGGCCAGATCATGCGACTCGGAGCCGGAAGGGCGCGAAACGCCGCTCTCCAGACGATCGCCGCAGCAGTGTCGGTCGGCGGCCTCGTCCTCGCCCGCTACTTCGTTTTCGCCCACTGGGGGAAGGAGCAGCTCGCCGCCTCCGGGCTCGAGATCGGATACTTCGACAGCGATCTGGTGTCGGGCTTCCTCGCGAGCTTCGGCGAGCTGCTCTCCCCCTTCGACGCATTGTGGGTGTTCCTGGCTGCGAGCGCGGCCTGGAAGCTCATGGCGCCCTCCCGCGTCAAGCTGGAGTTGTGAATCATGCCTCGTGAGGAATCCGCGCTGGAGAAGCTCGAGCGCGCACAGTCCGTCGCGATGGGTGCAGCTGCGCCCTCGACCCTACCGTCCGGCGCGCCCAGGCGGACCGGTATCTGGGGCACCGCCGCAGTCGCGCTCCTCTTCGTCCTGAGCAAGCTGAAGTTCCTCCTGGTCGGACTGAAGTTCACGAAGTTCCTGACGACCGGTGCGAGCATGCTGCTCGCGATCTGGGCGTACTCGATGTTCTACGGATGGCCGTTCGCGGCGCTGTTCGTGGTGTTGATCCTGGTTCACGAACTGGGACACGGCGCCGCAGCAAGGCTCATCGGATTGCCGGTCGGCGCGCCCGTGTTCGTCCCGTTCTTCGGCGCCTTCATCGCGCTCAAGGAGCGGCCCAGGAGCACCTGGGAGGACTTCATCATCGGCGCGGGTGGGCCTGTCGCGGGGAGCATCGGAGCGGGAGTCTGCGTGATGCTCGCAGGTACCCTGGATCCGGGGACCGCGGGACTCTTCCGGACGGTGGGCTACTTCGCCCTGGTGGTGAATCTGTTCAACCTGGTTCCGGTCTGGCAACTCGACGGCGCGCGCATGACGGAGGCGGTGAGACCGAAGGAGGGGCTCGTTGCGACCGCGGCCCTGCTTGCCGTGCTCGTCTTCTTCGGAGGCAGGGCTGGTCACTGGAACCCGATGGCCGTGCTCGTGATCGTGCTGGCTGGCTTCCGCTTCGGTAGCAGGTGGTTCGGTTCCCGGAGGCTACCTGAAACGCCGCTGGCCGCACTCGAGGAGAAGCTCGACGTTCCAGCCGCTGAAGCGAAGGTCACGGAGTCACAGCGGAGCACTGCAGCGCTCACCTGGGGCGCCCTCGCTGCCTCGCTGATCGCGGCCGTGCACGTCCTGCAAAAGCTCCTGCCCGAACTGCCCCGCTGAAAGCGCCGTTTCGCCGAGCACGCCGGCTCAGTGGCTTCCCGAGGAGGCCACCTGCGTCTCGACCTGGGGCGCGCTCCACAACGGCACGCCCGGGCAGTTGCTGCAGGTGGGGGCAGGTACCGCGTACTGCGTCTGGCACCTGGGACACCACGCTCGGGTTCCACCCGTCGGGACGACCTCGCGCTGCGTGTCGAGATCCACGTTTGCTCTGGCAAAGGCCGTGCGAGCCAGGTCCAGGCGCTTCTGGCGCAACCACTCCTCGTCCCTGATCGCCTGCGCCGCCGCAGGTCCATCCGCAGGTTCGAGCGGGAACATGAGCTCGGCCACCGTCCACCTTGCGTACTGGCGCAGCGCGTCTCCCGACAGGTACTCGAGCGCGACTGCACCAGGTTCGAGCTCACCATAGAGCTCGGCGCGGATCTCGTCCGCCCCGCGGACCAACGATACCGGCGTGATCACCGTGAGGACGAAACGACCCCACGACGGTCTGATCCCCGGTGGGAGAACGCGGATGGCCGCCAGGTGCCACATCACGGCCGTGACGAGCCACAGCAGCACCCCCGCTGCGAGGACGAACAGCCAATACCTCCCGAGCGACGTGAACAACACCGCCCCGGTCCCGCCGAAGACCACGACGAAGAGCAGGTTCGAGGCCACGCCCAGCGGGGTACCCCACGTGCGCCACACCCTGCGACGTGCGCGGATCTCCGAGGTGTCCCAGCGCTTCTCCAGGTACTTCTCGATCAACGCCGGTCGTCGCGCAGGTCGGGCCTCGGCGAGCTCCGAAAGCAGGGCCGAAAGAGAGTTCGCCATCCTGCGCGTCCCGAGGACGACCCGGGGCTTTCCGTCGACGCAGAGCTCGCCGTCGACGAGCTTGACCCGGCTCACTTCGGACCAGGGGACGTGCAGTGAAGAAGCGCCCGGCCGCGACCACCCGCCGGGATGCGGATCCGCGAAGGTGATCCCTTCCGGTCCCATCAGCACCGGAAGGCCGTCGATCACGTGCAACGCTCCGAGAGGAGGCCACGGCGCGGTGAAGGCGAGCGCCCGGCGCCATTGGGTTGCGATCTGCCAGGGCGCGACGAAATGCCAGCTCCCGGGGACGAAGCTGCGGAGGCACACCGAAGCGCGTCCCACCCATCGGATGCAGTCGATGAGGTAGACGATGATCAGCAGGATGTAGAGCTCGGCGAGCGGGCCCAGCTCGTCCATGGAAGCAACCCCAGCCTACGAGTTGGAACCGCTGCGGCTGAAGAGGCGCTTCACGGCCGCGCCAATCGCAACGAGGCCTATCAGGATGAACTTGCCGAAGCGCGCGAGAAGACCGCTCTTCGCTGCCACGGCGACGGCACCGCCGGTCACCAGCGCGGCCAGACCGTACTCGGCAACCTTGTCGCCCGCGCGGAAGGACGCGTAGTCCTCGCCCTGATTGAAGGCGAAGCGGGTCAGCACGTTCCGGAGCTCTGGCAGTGCCGCGCCCATCTGTTCCGGGTCCGCCACCAGCGCTGCCTCCATGATGCCGCGTCGCCCGAGGAGGCGAACGTTGTAGTTCACCGACGAGTTGCCATCACTGGCGTGGAGCAAAGTCCCCCACTCGAGATTGTGACTGGCCTCGTCATAGTGCGGCGTCGTGTGCCACCCGGCCACTGTCAGCGTCGAATCGCCTCGCCTCTCGAGGATCTTGTTCGCCTCGCGCTGACCTTCGCGGAGCGACTCGAGCATCGCGTCCGCATCGAGCTCGTCCTTGTCGTCGTCCTTCACGTACCCGACCGGATTGAACTCGAAGATGATGAAGAACCCGTCCTTCTCGTGGAAGAGGGTCGCCACCTCACGCCCGGAGGGAATGTTCCGCGTGGCCTCGAGGAAGGTCTTCGAGCCGCTGGCGTCGGTGTAGAGGAACCCCTCGGGCACCTCCATGTCCGCCTGGGGCCCGACCTTCGCTTTCATCGGCCCGGGCTTGAATCCCAGCTCTTCGAGCGCGGCGCGCCTTGCGGCCTGCTCCTGCTCCGGCGTGAGCGCCTCCTGCTGCGCGTCCTCCGCGGGCGCTGACTCCTGGGCCCAGGAGGGAAGGGTGATCAGCATCGCGGCGCCGACGAGGAAGGGGCTCCAGGATTTCGGGAAGGAAGCGAGCATGAACGGCTCCGGTCGTGCGAATCGCGGCACCCTACGGCAATCCGTGCCCGATTCTCAACAGAGCCTCCATGGATGCTCGCGGGCCTCATCCGCGAGACGCGTCGGCGTGGGCGGCACCGCGGGCATGGCCGCTGAGACCGCACTGCACATCAGGAGACCGGCGGGATGATCTCGCGTGCCGAGAGAATGGCGAAGTCCACCTCCCGCCAGCCGTCCACGCGGAAGCTGGTGACCCAGCTGGCCCACGTCGCGGCCGTCGAGTAGAGGCCGGTGTTCTCGCCATCGCGGTCCGTCCACTCGGTGTAGAGGCGGAACTGCACCCCTGCCCAACCCAGCCCGACCAGCATTCCGAAACGGAGGATGTGATTGAACTTCGTCATGGCAGCGCAAACACCGCGCCGCCCGTCGGATATTCACGTCCCGCCCATGGCAGACCGGCCAGACAGGCGTGGAGGTAGCAGCGCGCAAGGGCATCGACCTGAAGGATTCCGTCGAAGAACGCGCGCGCATTGCGGGCCAGTCGCTCGCGCGCAAGGTCGTCCTCCACGTAGCGGGCACACGTCTCCACCAGGTCCGAGAGATCCTCGCGCACGTAGGCGAGGTGCTCGCCGTCCACCAGCTCCCGAGGCATCGTGGTCTTGTGGCGCACCGCCACCACGCACGCTCCCACTGCGAGACAATCCACGAGGCGAAAGCAGAAGGGGCCGTTGCCCGGCAGATCGACGCACACGCGTGCGGTGGCGATCTCCCGGAGGTAGCGGCTGTAGCGCATCAGCTTCGTGCCGCCGGTGAAGTCGAAGCGCTCCTGGCCGGCAAGCATCCTCAGGGCGCGCTGACGCGTCTCAGACGCAAAGGCGAGTGAGAAGCGCCCCAACACATCGTGGCGGAACCGCCCGGCATCGCGCAGCGCGCGGACGTGGGGAAGGTAGGACTCGAGCCGTGGATTGCCGGGCACGAAGCCGCCGGGCACCACGTTCGAGAGGGCATAGCCCTCGCGCCGGTACTGCATCTTGAAATAGTGGCGCACCTGACGCGCACAGGTCGCGTTCACCTCGGGCAGGTCCGCATAGTCGAGCGCCACGGGCACCCGCTGACCGCCGATCGAAAGCTCGAAGAGGACGATGCGCTCGAAGGGCTGCGGCAGGTGCGCCTCGACGAGCTTCGCCTGGCGGGCCAGTCCGGCCTTGAGGCCATCGACCCACTTGGGTGTCAGCTCCCAGTCGTAGTGCCGGGGCCAGTAGACCACCACGCCGGGAACGCGACCGGGCGCCTCACCCAGCGCCTGCTCCAGGCCGTCGCGTGCGCGCGATCGAGCCCTCCAGCTCCACTCGAGCGCGACATCCGCCGCCCGCTCCAGGCCGTCGCGCCAGGTCCCCCACCGCCGTCCCATGCCCACACCTCACCCGCTCGGGGAGGGGGGAATCTGCGGACGCGTCCGGGGAGCGGAAGTCGACGGCCATCCCCATGAGACATTGCACCGCGCCTTCAGCCGGGTGGCGCGAGCAGCACCACCGAGAAGCCCACGGCCGTCCTGGTTCCCGCGTTCTCGTAGGAGTGCTTCTGGTCGCCCCGGAACACCACCACGTCGCCCGTCTGGAGGAGGAAGCGCTCACCGCTCACCACCAGGGCCAGCTCGCCGGACTCGCAGGTGAGGTACTCGCGGGTGCCGGCCGTGTGCGGCACTCCGGTGAGGCGCGCCTTCGGAGGCAGCTCCACCCGGTCGAACTCCGTGCCGGGCAGCGGGTCGGGCAGCAGCTTTCGAAGGACGCCTGCGCCCCGCATCCGCACCGGGAGGTCCTGCCGCCGGTAGATCCGCGCGCTCGCACGGGGCCGGGCGACCAGCTCCCCCAGCGACACCTGCAGCGCGCTCGCTGCCCGGTGAATCACCGAGAGCGTGGGATTGCTCGCCCCGGACTCCAGGTGCGCCCACGTGGCTCGAGGGATGCCCGCCAGCTTTGCGAGCTGCGTCTGTGTGGCTCCGCGCGCTTCCCGCAGCGACTTGAGATTTCGCGCCAGCCTGCCGGCCAGGTCGTCTTCATCCATGGCCGGGCAGGTTGCCATCCCGTTGGCCCGCGTGCCAATCCGCTGGCGGTGGCCGAGGCGGCCGGCACGCGGGGAACTCCGGGACGGAGCGAGCTCAGCGGCCCTTGAGGTTCTGGGCGACGAAGTCCCAGTTCACCAGCTTCTCGAGGAACGTATCGATGTACTTCGGGCGCGCGTTGCGGAAGTCGATGTAATACGCGTGCTCCCACACGTCGATGGTGAGGAGGGCCTTCTGCCCGTGCTTCAGCGGGAGGTCTGCGTTCCCGGTCTTCGTCACCGCGAGCTTGCCCTTCTCGAGCACGAGCCACGCCCACCCCGAGCCGAACTGCGTCGCGGCGGCGTTGGCGAACTCCTCACGGAACTTCTCGAAGGAGCCGAAGTCGCGGGTGATCGCCTCGGCAAGCTCGCCGGTGGGACGGCCGCCGCCGTTCGGCTTCAGGCAGCTCCAGTAGAACGTGTGGTTCCACACCTGGGCGGCGTTGTTGAAGACGGCGCCCTCGCTGCCGAGGATGACCTCCTCGAGCGACTTGCCGGCCTCCGGCTTGCCCTCGAGCAGCTTGTTCAGGTTCGTCACGTAGGCGGCGTGATGCTTGCCGTGGTGGTACTCCAGCGTCTCCGCGCTGATGTGGGGTGCCAGGGCATCCTTCGCGTAGGGAAGTTCGGGCAGCGTGAACGGCATGGGTGCGTCCTTTCGTGGTGCGTCGTGAGAGGCCCTTCCTCTATGGAGGACGCGCTCATTTGTCAGCGTCTCGGCCAACCAATTGGCCACCTGCCAACGGGTTGGCCGTGACGCTTCCGACACGGGACGTGGAGACCTACCGGCAGCGCCCGGTTTCGAAGTATCCGGCGGAGACCTCGCGCAGCCAGAGCTCTCCCGGGGCGGTCCGCAGTCCCAGGAACTCCTTCGACCCGACCGCGCATGCATCCAGGCAGTCGGAGCCGCAGCGCGTGGCGCGACGGGCCTGGAAGTGATCCTGGTTGGTCGCGAGCACTTCGCGGCAGGTCCAGGGCTGGGGATCGACGCCGGCATCGGAACCCGAGCCCCCGTCAGGGTCTCCTTCCGGGTCGGTGCCGCCATCGCTCGGGCCCGGGCCCGGATTCGGATTCGACGGGTCGAGTCCGAAGAAGAGTCCGGCGTGGTAGCTCGAGCAGATTCCGACGTCGAGAATGAACGCGCCCGCGGTCCCGCAGCCTCCGGCCGGATCAAAGCCCGGGTCCACCGGCGTTCCGTGTCCCATGCCCGTGATCGTCCAGCTCTCCACGAGAGGCTCGCCCGCGGCGCTCTTGAATTCGGCGTGCGAGGCCTTTCCGACGACTCCCGTCGAGCTCGCGGTCGTGGCCAGGCCGTGCACGTTGGTCCACTGCTCCACGAGCTCGTCCATGTTCTTCTTGTTCACCACGAAGTCCGTCGTCCCGTGCCAGATCGAGACGCGCGGATACGGTCCCTTGTGGCCGGAGTAGGCGTTCCGGACGAGATCGCCCCAGGCGTCCGCGCTGAGATCCTTGCCCGACATGCAGGAGCCCGCTGTCGCCTGGGAGTCCGCGCAGCGGTACGGAAGCCCCGCCATGATCGCGCCTGCGGCGAACACGTCAGGATAGGCGGCCAGCATGACCGACGTCATCCCGCCGCCCGCAGACAGGCCGGTGACGAAGACGCGCTCGGGGTCGACGTCGTGGTTGGACTTCATCCAATCCACCATTTGATTGATGGACGCCGCCTCTCCGGAACCGCGCCGGGTGTGCAGGGCGTCGAACCACTTGAAGCAACTTCCGAAGCTCGTGCTCTCTGGATAGACGACGTAGAACTTCCACTTGTCCGCGAGGTCGTTCCAGCCTGCGTTGGCGTAGGCCGTGGCGTTCTGACTGCACCCGTGCATCGCCACCACGAGGGGCGCGCGCGGCGGCATGCCCTCCGGAACGTACGTGTGCATCCGGAGGCCACCCGGGTTCGACCCGAAGTTGGAGACCTGGAGCTCTGCTTTCACGGTCGTCGGCGCATTGCATTCGCCAACGGATTCATCCAACGGAGCAACTCCAGAACAGCTCGCTACGAGAATAGTGAAGAAGGACGATACGCCGGCTAGAACCCAGGGACGATGGTGTGTGCGCATGGCCGCCCCACTGTCCAAGAAGGGTGCCACTGCGCCGGGAGCACGAACGCCGCAGCTCCGAAGCCCTCGATTCGCGTGTTTGGCGCGACGGGCCAGGCGAGTTGCAAGGTCCTTTTGCAATCTGAAACTGACTGAAATGTGAACAACATTGCATTCGTGGAATGCTCGACTCGTTTGTCAATCTCGATGTCGACCAGTGTCCGTTAAATGCAACAATCCGCGACGGAGCAGCCGAAGCGCACGCGACCCGCAGGAACGAACATCAGCGGTGTCCGTTAAATGCAACAATTCCGCGGAGACTTGCCGACGAGCACCTCGGAGATGGCGGGGAGGCCGAGTGAGTTCTCGAGCCATAAGCATTCGTGGACGGCATCCCGCTCGGCTTCATCTCGGGGTGCCAAACATGTGGCGAACGACCGACTGGTGGATCACGTTCGCGCGGTCCAGGAACTCGTGCTCGTCTCTGCTCTGATAGCCGTAGACCTCGACCGTCGTGAGGTGGGGATCATCAGAGAAAAAGACGCACGCCAGCGCCCGCGCGTCTTTCTCCGCTGTCCCGACGGTGAGGAGCGTTTCGTCTACAGCGAGAAGCCAATGCCGACGCGGAAGCCCTGAGTGTGGGCCTCGGCGCGGAGGGCGAAGGCGTCGGTGATCGACCAGATCACGCCGGCGCCGGAGGAGAAGTACACGGGCGAATAGACGCCCACGTAGTCGCCGAAGGCGAGGGTGAAGCCGAGGCCGGCCTTGGCGTAGGCCGCGAACTTGTCCGTGAAGTGGAAGGTCCAACGCGCTTCAACGGGGACGCCGAAGGCGAAATACGAGTAGCCGAAGCTGCCGGCGTACCAGGCGTCCGCACCGAACTCGAGCTCGAAGGAGTCGTTCACCGGCGGGATGAACCCGTTCTTGACGAGCGGGAGCGTGTAGCGAGCGCCGGTGCCCACGCCGAACCCGTAGTACCAGGACGGGAAGGCGAAGAACGACAGCATGTGCTGCCGCTCCTGCGGGTTGCGATCCAGGAGCCCGCCGGAACGGCGGAACGCCGAACCGGACTCGGTGGTGGATTCGGCCGTCGATTCGGCGGGCGCCGCATCCTCGGCGCGCGAGGTCGCAGGCGTGAGGAGAGTGACGGAAAGGCAAACGACAAGGAGAGAAATGTGACGCATGGCGTTTCGTCCTGCTGAGGTTGTGGTGAAACGGCGGCGAGTCGTAGCACAGCCGACTCGCACTGCACTCCACTCAGAATTCCGTCGCGGGGAAGCGCTCCGCGCGGCGGGCGCGGGCTTCGGAGAGTGCGCGGTGGAGCGGCTCCCCCTCCAGCGACATCAGAAATTCGAGCTCGTCGACCAAGCGCCGCGCCGCATCGCGCAAGGGTTCGGCGTTCAGACGCAGGACCTCCAGCCACATCGCGTCGGGCGCAGAGGCGGAGCGCGTCGCATCGCGAAAGCCCGGACCTGCGACGTCGAGGTTGGGCGCGGACCTCAGGAGTGCTGCGCCGACCAGGTACGTGAGATGGCTCACCGCCGCGACGTCGCGGTCGTGCGCCTGGACGCTCATCCCCAGCGGCCGCATCCCGAGCTCGCGCGCGAACGCCTCCACCACCTCGACCGCGCCGGGATCGGTCCGCTGCGTCGGGGTGACGATGAAGGGGGCGCCGTCGACGAGCGCCGCGCGTGCCGCGTCGATTCCGCGGGTTTCGGCGCCGAACATGGGGTGACCGCCGACGTAGCGGAGTCGTGGCAGCAGCACGCGCTCCAGCTCCGGCACCACGGCACCCTTCACGCTGCCCACGTCGACCACCACGCACTCGCTGGGGAGATGGGGCGCCACGAGCTGCGCCAGCTCGACCAGGTGCCCGAGCGGTGCAGCGAGCACCACGAGCCGTGCATCGCGCAGGACGTCCGGTTGGGTGCCGCCGCTGGAGATGGCTCCACGTGCCAGCGCCGTCCGAACGGTGGCGTCGTCGACGTCATAGCCCGTTACGTGGATGCCCCGACTCCGAAGCGCCAGCCCGAGCGATCCGCCGATCAGCCCCAGCCCGGCGATGCCCACGGGCGAGGTCACCGCGTGTTCTCCGGGTCCTTCGCGAACTCCGGCCGGAGCTTGCGCGCCTCGCGCAGGTAGACGTGCCGCACCTGGTCCTGACGCTGCTCCGTCTCGACGTGCACCAGCGTGCGGATGCAGCGCGGGAGCGCCCCGGGGACGTCGATCTCCGTCGCGCACAGCAGCGCGGCATTGTCGAGCCCCAGCTCCCTCGCAGCGCGGGCAGGGAACGCCGACCGCAGATCGGGCGTGCAGGTGAAGAACGCGGAGATGATCGAAGACGTGGTGAGCTGGTTGGCTTCGAGCAGCGTGGTGACGAGCTCCCGGGTCGCATCGAGGATCTCCCGCTCGGAGTCCTCGGTCACGGTGATCGCTCCTCTCAACGCGCGGAAAGCCATCTCGCCCCCACGGTAGCGGGACAACGCGCGTGTGTCAGCGCCCGGGCGCGCGGCTGTCAGATACCGTCAACCCGTGGGTATGAGCCCAGGACGTGGAGCGTATGGACACGCGCACGCACTGCTGCAAGGGCCTCCGAACCCGGAGAGGAGAGCCGGTGATCCTCGAAGTCGAGGAAGAAGATGTAGTGCCCCACCGCTCGCCGGGTCGGACGGCTGGCGATGCGGGACAAGTTGAGGCCTCGGCGCGCGAACTCGCCGAGCACCTCGTACAGGCCACCCGGGCGATCGCGATCGAGCGTGAACGCAATGCTGGTCTTGTCCCTGCCGGTCGGCGCTTCGTCGTCGCGCATCACGAGGACGAAGCGGGTGGTGTTGCCTGGCTCGTCCTGGACGGAGCGCTCGAGGATCTCGAGTCCGTACCGCTCGGCGGACGCCGCGGGGCCGATCGCCGCAAGCCCCGGCGCGTCGGCCACCCTTCTGGCGGCCTCCGCGGTCGAGTGCGTCGCTTCGGTGGGGACTCCGGGGAAGCGGCGCCGCAGAAAGGCCGCGCACTGCCCAAGCGGCTGGGGGTGCGACAGGACCTTCGTGATCGAAGCCGCTGTGGTTCCACGAGCGACCATCAGATGCTGCTCGATGCCGAGGAGGATCTCGCGGCGAATCACGAGCCCCGGGCGGTGTACGAGCAGATCCAGCGTCGCGTCGATGCTCCCCTCGATGGAGTTCTCGATGGGCAGCACGGCCGAATCCACTTCGCCCTTGAGCGCCGCCTCGTACGCATCGGCGAAGGTGGCCATCGGCAGGCGCTCCGCGGTACGCACGAACTCACATTGCTGGACGGCCTGCTCGCTGAAGGTCCCAGGAGGTCCGAGATAGGCGACGCGCATGCGGTCTTTCTACCTCCGCTCCAGGAAATTCCGACGAGGGGGCGAACGGGCGGAGGCGTTCCTCTGTCCGCAAATGGGCGCGGACGTACCTTCCCCGTATGGAGCTCGGGTACCAGCGCTGGGACGACATCCTGTTCCTGCATTGGGAGGTTCCGGCGGAGCTGCTGCGCAGGCGGGTGGACCCCCGCCTGGAGATCGACTCGTTCGAGGGGCGCAGCTTCGTCTCGCTCACCCCGTTCACCTTGATGAACGCGCGGATGCGGTTTCTGCCGCCGCTGCCCGGGCTGAGCTACTTCCACGAGCTGAACTTCCGGACCTATGTCTCCCACCAGGGCGTGAGCGGGATCTGGTTCTTCAGCCTCGACGCGGCGAGCCCGGTGGCCTCGGCCATCGCGCGATCCACCTTCGGGCTTCCCTACTACCCGGCGCGGATCCGCCGCACCCGGGCCGGCGACGAACGCCGTTACCAGATGACGCGGGGGCGCCCGGGGCGGACCGTGTCGTGTGACATGTCCTGGAGCCCCGGACGCGAGCTCGGGGAGAGTTCGGTCGGCTCGCTCGAGGCCTTCCTCGTCGAACGCTACGCGTTGTTCTCGCGCGCGCCTTACGGCGGGCTGCTCCGCGTCGACGTGCGTCACCCGGCGTGGCCGCTCAGGGAGGCGCTCGGGGTCCGGTTGAATCAAACGCTCTCCGCCGCCCACGGCCTGCCCGGCCCGAGCGACGGGCTGATCGCCCACGCCTCTCCCGGCGTGGACGTCGCCTTCGTCCGGATCGGGCAGGTGGAGGTGCCGGAGCTCAGGATCCGGCGAAGGCCCCGGCCCGCGCACGCCTGAGATAGACAGCGCGAGATGACCACGCCCACCGAGAACCGTCCCAGACGATTGCCCCTCTACTGGCGGGGCGTGCGGGTAGGAACCCTGGTCGATCCCGAGGTGGACATGTACTGGTGGCACGCTCGCTGGGAGCCGCGTGACTGCGATGAGGCGAAGGCGTTCCGCGCGCTCGTCGAGGCCGGAGAGGATCCCGAGGTGCTCGTCGGGGCTGAGCCGCAGTTTCGCCTCCACGTCACCGCGGCCGCCGGCGATGAGCTCGAGCTCAAGGGGCGGTAGAATGCGAACGGCAACTCCGTCCTGATCGGCTCCGCAGCGGTGAGATCGCGCAAGGAAGCCGCCTTTGTTCGTCGAGCGAATCCTCACTGTCGTCACCTCGCTTCGGCTGCAGAGCGGAACGTGCTGGAGTACCTGACCGCCACCATTCACGCCCACCGACGTGGTCAGCATTTCCCTCCAGCCTTTCGACTACACGGCCCGATCAGCTCGCGCTCGCCCCATGACCCGGTGAACGGTTACGCATGAGGAACACGATCGGTTCTGCATTGGTGATGGCGCTTTTTGCAAGTGCGCCGGCGTTGGCTGGCGAGGACCCTCTTCAAGCGGCACCTGCACATCGAGCGCGGCGTTATGGAACTGGATGGCGAGGGCGAGTGAGCTCTCGTCGGCGAATACGTTCTTGCTCGGGTCGCTCGAGCCCGGATCTGTGGGGGGGCCCCAGTGTACAGGGGCACTGAGCGCGTGCACGCCGGAAGAACTGGAGGCGTTGGAAGGCTATGTCGCGTGCGTAGTCGACGCGAACCCAACGAGCTTGTCGGCCGCCTGCCTCAAGGCGCTGGAGTAGCGCGCTCGACACGCGGAGAAGCTCTCTCGGCTCGCTGTCTGGGGCCAGGGACTCCTCGAAGAAGTGCTGCCTCTCGGCGCCGGACTGGGGCCTCTGCGACAGGGCACCGCCAGAGTTGGACTGACCGTCGCGCTCATCGCTAAGAAGACGCGGTGCGGAACACAATCAAGTACCTCGGGGCCGTCGGGTTCGCCGTTCTCGCTGCGGCGAGCCTCTCGTGCAAGGAGCAGCGCGCGGCGACTCCACCGGTGGTTGTACGAACATCGGACGTGTCGGCGCCGCCTTCGCCGGAGCCAGGCAGGGTGCAGATCACGACCACCGGCGCCGTTGTCAGGGAGCTCACCACCGAGGGGCCACGATGCGAAGCATCGATGCTCTCGGCCGGAAAGGGTTTGGGGACTGAGCGATGGAGATTGCAGGCGAGTCCCGCGGCGCAGGTGACGGAGGTGACGGGAGAGGTGAGGACCGAGCCCGCGCGCGTGAGCCTGAGCTTCAGCGATGTGAACTATGTCTGGCAAGGCGACCGGCCGGACGCCGGAACAGTCAGTTTCGGGAAGGGGCGCGTCGACATCGATGTCTCGGCGACGAGATGGGAGGGCACCGAAGTCATCCGGGTGCAGGGATTCATCGAGTGCCCGGACATCGAGACTGAGCGGAGCATCGATGCGCGGATCGTGGAGCTCCTCCATCGAACGTCCGGCCGAAGCGTCAGAGCGTATTCCACCTACGCCTTCGGGCGGGCGAAGGACCCGCGGGCGATCTCCGTTGTCGTGCCGGCGGACAAAGCCGAAGCGCTCGTGCAGAAGCTTCGTGCGGGCCTGGGTGAAGGTTGGTCGGCGTGGCGGGGCACCGGTCGCTTCGTGGACGAGGAGAAGGAGTACGGGGTGGAGGTCGTGGTCGGGGCGATGCGCGCGCCCGCAGACATCCTGCGGCAGGCGCACGTCAATCCAGTGAACCACGACATGTCTACCCAGGACGTCGTCGAGAAGATCTCTGCCTGGCACGAGAAGCACGGAGTCGACGTCCTGCAAGCCGACGTGGAGTCAGTGGATCTTCGTTTCCTGAAGCTCCCCGACAACGTCCACGCGCTGGCCGAAGACATCTATGCGTTCTGTCCCGACGTGGTCGATCAGGGCGTGGGAACCGTGGAGGCACTTGCCGATCACCTCCGCAAGCACAAACGGGTTCCGCTCTGGTGGGACTGATCCTCTGACCGCGCCCACGACGCTGCGTCTTTGCGCATTCCTGGAGAACCTGGCCAGAGTGGGCGTTCACACGGCTCTTGAAGCCGCTACATTCCCGAGATGGCGAACGCGAACCGAAGAGGAGCACTCGTCTCATGGGGAGTTCCGCTCGTCTCGCTCCTGGTCATGGGTGCCGTGGGGGGCTTCATGTTGAAGCTGCCGTTCTTCCAGCTTCGCGCCGAGCCCATCCACGTCACGGCGGAGCTCAACCATAAGCTGATGCCCATCGCTCGGAACATGCGCTACGCGGACCCGCTTGATGAAGTGCTCTCCGCTCGGAAGCTCGGAGAAGTGGACGGCGGCGGAACGCTTCAGTCGGCGTCCGGCGAGATTCTCACCATCGACGTCGAGCTCTATCTGAACGACCTCGATGCGGCGCTTCCGGTTGTCTTGTCGGAGCTCGAAGCCCGCGGGGCGCCGAAGGGTTCGAAGCTCATCTACGAGGTGAACGGAGAGCGCCGCGAGGTGCCAGTGGGCAAGGCGGAGGGCGTCGCCCTCTACCTGGATGGCGTGAACCTTCCGAAGGAGGTCTACAAGAACTCCGACGTCAACGTGCTCATCGAAATGCTCAATGACCGCACGAAGGACATCGGCAAGGTGGAGTCGTGGTGGGAAGGACCGGAGGAAACCGCGCTCTACCTCTACGGCAGGGATGCGGCGGAGCTGAAGCGCCGGATCTCGGACGTGCTGGAGGAGTACCCCCTCTGCCAGGGCGCGCGGGTGGAGGTCATCGCCCCACGCCCCCAGCGGGGTTAGACCGCGTACCGGTTGCGCCCCGAAGCGTCACGCACCAGGAGGAGCGGGAGGCAGCTCGACGCACCCTCCAGTCGCGCATCGCCCAGGCCAACAGCGAGACAGACCTCCAGGTGGCCTGCCTGCAGCGCAACGACGGCGCGAGCATCTCCTTCGGTAGCCTTTCGATGGTACCGCGCAATGGCATGCACAGCGACGAGCTCGACTCCTTCCTGCAGCACTTCTCCGCGATCGCGTCGCATGCGCTGGAGGAGCACCGGCTGAAGGAGCTGATGGAGTGGGAAGCTCCCGCGGGGACCGAGACTGCGCCCCAGACGGACGGCCCCACCGCAGCAGGCTCTCCGCACTCTGCGGACTTCGACCCCCTGAGCGACAGCGGGCGTCCCGAGCCATCACCGGAATGGCTCAGCCACGCGTGAGCTTGCCGAGCGGGTCGTCCACCTCGGTCTTGCGCGCCAGCTCTGTCACCAGTTGGTGCAGCACTGGGGCGTTGGGGACCGAGGTGAGCTCCACCACCTTCCAAGGCAGGACGGTCTGGTGGCGGAAGAAGCTGATGCTGCCAGGCTGCAGCAGGACGAGCCGCAGTTGCTCCCAGTCACAGGCCGCGCGGCCTACGCGCACTCCTCGAGCCGACAGCACCACGCGTCCGAAGTGAACCTCCTCCCCGCGTGCGAGGGCCTCGCGCGCCTCACGCCGGGGACGGTCCAGGCAGCGGCGAAGCATCCAGTTGCCGAGCGCCGCGGGGTCGCGGCCGATCAGGGGCACGCGCGTCGTGCGCCCCGAGGCCTCCACCAGCCGTAGCTCGCGGAGCATCGCGACCTTCAGGGGATGCGCGCCCTCGATGCTGAGGGGCATCCAGAGCTCCGCCACCTCGTCGAAGAGTGCCACATGGCGCGCGCCGCCGCGGTCCACGACGACGCCGTTCCAGTACAGGTCCACCCGCGTTTGGCGCAGACGTAGCACCCTGAACCCGACGAACACGAAGGGCGCGGCGGCCGCGCACACGACGAGGAGGGGGAACAGCAGTCGCGGCTCGGTGCGGACGGCGCCCGGCATGAGCGGAACGAGGACCAGCAACAGCACGAGGGCGACGGCCCCACCGAGCAGCCATCCCCTCACATTCTCCAATGTCTGGACCGACCTGCGAGCTCCCAGCGCAGCTTCATCCGACGACATTCCTGGAAGTGTAGCACGCCTCCCGCAGGGGCCCGTCCCAGGCCCCAATGGGCAGATACCCACGCACGCCAAGACCGCTCCAAAGCCAGTCGACCGCCGCGTCTCGGTAGAGCCGCGCATCCTCACCGGCGTGCTGCACCAGGTCCGTGCGCACCACGGCAGCATCGGCGCTCCCCTCGTGGGAGACGTCCAGTACGGCGGCGAGGCGAGGCCGGGCGTGGAACGCTTCCTCCGCGCTCCCCGGTGGCGAAACGCGTTGACGTGCCCACCGTACACGCACATGCCATTTCAAATTGACGTGGATCACCTCGACACCGCGCGGGTGGCGCGCGAGCCGGAGCACACCGAATCGCGCAATGCATGCCACCGCCCAGCCATGGCGAGCGCCGCGGAGCGGCGAACGGAACCGTCGTCCAGCCCCTGATCGACCCGCCCTGGGGCTCGCTGTTCGGCGCGCTTCAAGACCAGTTCGGGATCAACTGGATGTTCGACGCGGCGAGGCGAACCGGAATGGCCAGGTGCATCCCGCCCGAGGGGCGCGTCACACCGGCAGGAGGCCGTCGGCGAGCTCGGCGATCAGATCGGTCTGGGGGAAGAGAATTTGCCGGGTCGTCGGATCCACCCGGCCCGCAAACCCCGCATGGCTGAACGCGGTCCGAAGGTACGGCACGAACAACTCCTCCTCCCACGGCTCGAACAGACCGAGGGGCGCATCGGCATGCGGCCGAAAGAAGATCTCGACAATGCCGCCGCTGAAGTGAGCCTTCTCGGCATCATCGGGCATGAAGTGCGTACGCTCCCGCGTTGCGCGCTCGAGCAGGTAGTGGGCTGGATAGAAGGCCAGCGGACTGAAATGCCCGAGCGACTCCAGCCTGCCGCCGCTGGCGTCGCGCATGTCGATCTGCTGTGCAGACTGGGTGAGATCGATGGGGCCCACGGTTTCGTAGAAGGCGCGGAGGGAAATCGGCAGCGGTCCCACCTTTGCCTCGAGCTCGTCGAGGCACTGGAGATCGTCGGGAGAGACGTGGGCCGGCTCCGGCCTGGCAAGGCGATATCCCCGCGCCGTGAGACGTTCGCGCAGCACCTCGACGTTCGACTTGACCCGGCGCATGGTCTCGCGTGCGACGTCCCAGGCATCGCCCAGGTACTCGGGCCGATGGACTTCCATCTTCAGGGCGGTGAGCTCGGCCCACACCCCGGCATGGTCGCCGTCGAGGTAGCGCCGATAGAAAGGGCCCTTCCCTTCGCCGTCGGCTCTCAGCAACATGCCCGGGGGCACGACGGGGGTATGCGTTGCTTCGACGCGCCGGAGGTGCCGATCGAGCACCCGCGGAACCAGGAAGAGGTTGATCGGACTGTTTCCGAAGACGGCGCGGAGCGCCTCGTCGGCGGTGATCTTCGTCCCGGGTCCGGGCTGCTGCAGGCCGTGCGCTCGGACGTACTCCCAGAATCTCTCCACCGCCTCCGGCTTCGTGACGGGTTCGGTCCCAATCACGCGCGAGAGTTCGGCGCTTGGCGCAAACAGCTGGATGGCCGGAGTCTTCATCGGAACCCGCCTACCATATTCCCCTCCACGCAAGGTCTGGCTCGGCTCCAATTGGCGGCGTTCGCGGCGCGCTGACACAATGCATCGGCGCCCGTGCTGCCGCGGGCCTGAGCAGGGTTCGCAACGCGCCTGGAAACGTGACCACGCACATGTGCCCGAACCGCGGCCGGATCGGCTGGGCCCGAATGGTCCGCCCGGCCCGCGGCGCCAAACTCTGGCAGCTGATCGACGCGATCGTTTGGAGATCAGGGCGCGTTGCGCACCTCGTCGGGGCCGCATTCGATGGGCTGTATGTCGAGACAGCTGCCCCCGGTAAACAGCGCGCGCACGCTCTGGCAGGTGGTTTCGACGATCCGCCTCGGGCAGTGACAGTTGTCGTCCCCTGGCCCGCAGCGCGTTGAAGAGGGTGCGGATGAAGAGGGAGAGCACCTCGGCACAGAGCGCCGCGTTCCGGGCGAGGGCCCAGCGGAGCCGGATGGGAATCGAGAGGGTCCACTGGAGGTAGGGAGCGGCTGGGAGCACCTGGTCCACCCGGTGAGCAGCGACATCGCTGGCGCGCCGGGCGCAGCAGGAGGGGCACACGGCGCGCCGCTTGCACGAGAACGCCACCAGCAGTTCGTCGCCGGCGGGTCAGATCGAGGCCGTCATTCCTCGATGCGGATGGAGCTGATGAACGCGACGGCAATAGGCCCGACGTCAGACTCGCGCTCAATCGAGTACCGAGCTGCGATCGTGTAGAGGCGATCCTGGTAGACAACGAAAGCCCGAGGTCCGTCGTAGGTGAACTCGACTCCATTCACGGTTAACGTGCTCGGGCCGTAGAGAGCAAAGCCGTCCATGGCTCCGAGGTGGAAACCCCTGACTCGACCCGAGGCCAGTCCTGTGATCGCGCCTGCGTCGTTCTCGACCAGCTTGTTCAGCGCTTCGAGTTGGTCGGGTTTCCCAAGCTGCATTGCGGATGCAAGATGGTCTCGCGCGGTGCCGCCATTAGCTGGCGATAGCGACACGGTGAAGTTGTCAGGCTTCGAAATCGGACCTACGGAGTAGGCTCTTGGCGACGAAACCACCATCGTCGTGGCATCCGCCTTTGTCACATCCCAGCCAGGAGGAATTTCGAAGCTGAGATTGCCGAATCTGATGCGCGGGCGGCGCTCGATCAGCCGAAATGAATCGAAGAATCGCTGGGTATCGGCCGGAATATGTTTCGGGTTCATTTCGACGACCAGTAGGACATAGAAACTTCTGCCAGCCAGATACGTGCGCCGGCATACCCGCTTCTCTTTGTCGAGGCTCTCCACTCCGGGGTTGCCATCGATCGAGATTCTCCGCGATTCGAGTGTCGGCGCTCCGCGCCCAACCAACTCGTTCAACAGCGTCTCGGCGTCCTTGCCGCTGGCGCTGTCATCGAGTTCGGAGAACTGCACTCTGTAGAGGGCACTCTGCGAAATCGGAAGTGAGGTCAGCTGATGGAGCAGGCCCATTCGCGGAACAGGCTTGTCAGTAACCTCGATCTTCGGTGGGCTTGGCATGTCGATCGTGAAGGCCCCCTCGGGCGGGGCAACTGTGACCCATTCCTCAACAGGTCGACGGCGAAAAAGCGAGTCGAGTATTCCCATCTTGAGTTCTCCTTCGGCGCCTTACGACTACGGGCCTCGTCCACCTTAAGGCAGTCGGACTGATCCAGGCGGGAGACCACTCGAGGAGCAGGCGCTGGAGATGACGGCTGCGGAAGCCGAGGACGTCGAGGTCTATATCGGAGAGTTTCCGGCTGGAATCTCGATGGATGAGGGCCGGATCGAAGTTGCCGAGGACAGCGAGTTCCAGGTCGCCGCCAGGGTCCACACCAACATGAACGACTCCGGCCTGGCCTTGATGGGGGTGTGGGGGTACGCGTACGACGAGGACGAGGCTTGGCGAAAGCCGTACTGCTACGCGCAGATTCCGCTGAACTGGATCACGTTGACCACATGGTCCTGGTACACGCCGTTCTACTGGCCTTGCCGGGTGTACGAGTCGAATTCCGTGGCGGACATCAACAGGCGGAAGCAGCGGATCATCCAGACCCTGAAGAAGGCGACCAAGGCTGCAGGTGGCGAGATACTCGTGGTCACGGGGCTCGGCAGGATCACGACGATCAATGCCAGTACCGGCCAACAAGTCGGAACCATGGACATGACCGGCGCTGAAGGATACGCGCTGCGACGTCGGAAGCAGACCGACGCCCTTTCAGCGCCTGTCGACGTCGCGGCAGACACACCGTAGGGGCGTCACCGGCGGCCGAGGTGATCTCCGCAAGGGACTCGGCGCGGTCATGCACGCAGACGTCGGCGCCGGACTCGCGAGGCAGCGTCGGAAACGTGTTGGGCAATGGCTTCACTCTGTGTGCGCCGCGGCGAGGTACCGCAGAGCCCTGATTCCCGGCAGGAAGAAGTAGTCCCCGCCCCGCATCCGGACGAAGCGAGGCAGGCCGATGATGCGCCGGCGCACGGGCAGGCCCGGGACGACGGCGGTGTAGTTCTGCGGCGCGTCGTCCGGGAGCTGCCGGTCGTAGTTGTCACCGACGATCGGATCCTTGCTGTCGTACAGATCATTGAACTTGGGGTTGTTCATCCACGTCTGCTGGATGAACTCGAACTGGCGCCCGATGGGCATGAATTACAGGCGTGATTGACTCCCGTCGCAAGCCGGCCCCTTCCTGGGATGTGCCGCGACTCCAACGGCACTGACTCGTCGCGAGCGCCCGGAGCACGTGCGTTGCCTTCCCGTGCGAACGATTGTCATGTTGAGAGCGAGCGCCCGACAGGTCAGGCTGTGAAGCTCGATCTTGCCCGAGGGCTCCGATGCCGCACGCCTCCCTGCTCCTTCCTCTCCTCCTATGTGCTGCGCCAGGCCCGGCAGCGCCGCGCTGGGAGGTGAAGTGGCCTGCGGTGCTTCCGTGTTCCAGCCTCTCGTTCCTCTCGTCGAACCGATCTCATCCGGAGGTCCGCGTACGTTGGGAGCCAGAGGATGCACGTCAAGGGGTGGACCTCCCAACCTTCTCCATCGGCCGCAAATACGTCCCGATGGAGGGCCTCGACCCAGGATTCCGGAGACTGCGGGCCGAGGGCGTTCAAGATCCCGCGACGTTCTGGTTCTGGGTCAGAGCCAGTTGTGAGGAGTCGGATCAGGGCGGGTACGTCTCGTGGGATTGCGAGTCGAACGGGTGCAGCGTCACGGCGGCGTATCCCTGGGAGCCGTCGCCCGATGCGCCGGAAGCGGTCGTGTGCAAGGCCCCACATGCCTGCGAGCGACTCGCAAAGGGTGACCTGAAGGTGGCCGGAGATGGAGGGAAGCTCGAGAAGGAATTGGGCCGGGTCGGTCGCAACCTGTCGGCCGAATTGGCTCAGTTGATCCGCGACGCCTGTCGTGTCGGGGCCTGCAGTCCCTCCGTCCTCGAAGCTGGCAAGAAGGCGGAAGCGCTGGCTGCCAGCGACGCCTGGCGTGCGCTGCCGAAAGCCCGGCAGGCTCCGGGCGCCGCACAAGGCGAATCTGCGCGCGGCGGAGTGGTGTCTTTCAAGGTCTCAGACCTGCCAGGAACGGTGGACCTCCGATGTGCCGAAGAACGGGAGACGGATGATCCCGATGTCGAGTGTGGGCTCGAACTGCATGGAGGCCCAGGTTCCGTGCGCTATTCGATGGACTCAGCCAGTGGTTCGCAAGACGTCTCGCTCGAGGGAGGCGAACTCACAGCGCACGATGGTGCGGTCTACCTCACGAGTCGTGCGCTGAAGATGCAGACGCCCTGAGTCGATAGGGCGAATAGCCGCGGGTCGGGGAGCTAGAGGGCCGAATCAGGGCGTGGAGAGTGGGCCGGTTCGAGCGGCGGACGGTGAGGAGGCTGGAGATGAAGGCCAGCACCCGGCGTGGAGAGCTCCGCACACGCACAGCCGACTGCGAGGCGGGTGTGGCCGACGCATGTGTCGACTTGGCCGGGCTGTTGGCTGGCTCGGGCAGGCCTTCGGAGGCGCACCCGGTGCTTCGCACTTCGTGTGACGCGGGCTCGTTGGAAGCTTGCGGCGCGCTGGGCCACGTCCTCGCTCTGCTCGAACGCGAGGACAACGCGCTCGAAGTCTGGCGGAGAACCTGCGCGCGCGGCCACCTGGCGAGCTGCACGGAGGCGGGCGAGAGCCTGCTCGTCGCAGGTCAGCGCCGCGCCGCACGCGAGTTGGTCGAGTCTCCTTGCAGCCACGGCGACGGGAGGGCTTGCGCAGTGTTGGGCGTCATCGCCCACCTGGAGGGTGACGCCGCTGGCGCCCGGAAGTGGCTCGCGCGCGCCTGCGACCTGGACGAACAGACGTGTGAGCTGCGCCTCGAGTACGAGCGCGGTCGCCTGAATTCTGCATCGCGAGAGGACCTCCGGGCCGACTGCGACGCGGGCAATCCCGCGGCCTGCCAGACGCTCGCAACGCGACCAAGCAGGCTCGCTCCGGCAGGGGATCCGCATGAGCAAGCAGGAGCTCATTGTCGATCGAGACAGGCACAGCTGCGGAGCGCGCCGTCCAGGCGATTGCGCCGTCGCGGAGGCGGACTGCTTCGATGCGGCCGTCCACGCTGGCCAGATAGAGCTGGCCGAGCTCCGGATCGAACACGACCTCCCGATACGGGCTCGCTGCCACCGGACTGGATCCAACGACGAAGCAGATGAACGCGGTCAGGAAGGCGGTGAGGCGGGACATCATCGAAAAGCTACACCGTCCGCCGTTTCCGCCAGCACCAGGTGCTCGTAGGCCCTCAACGGTTCGTCACGGAGCGAGCGCGGCTCGAGGATCGTCTGTCGCAGCGTTTCCGGGGTGGGCTGCTCGAGCGTGCGATAGCCCGCCGCCGCCAGGAACGCCGGCGCGTCGCCTGGACGTAGGCCCCAGTGCATCGCCTCGCCCATGAGCTTCAGCGTGAGACGAATCGGCGCATCCAGGGCGCCGATGTGCGGCCTACCCTTCTCGTCTGCGTCGAGCGAGGAGAACGCGACCCGGCTCCCCACCGCGGTGACTTCGCGCACGTTCGCGAAGAACCGGCCGACATCCTCCCGGTGCAGGTACATGAGGAGTCCCTCGGCCACCACGATGCTGCGCGCGTCGTTGCGCCACGGCGTCGCGCGCAGCACTTCCCCGAGCGAGCGCTGCGACAGGTCCGCCGCGCAGACGTGATGATTCGGGCGGGTGAGCCCGGCGCCCTCCACGCCGGCACGCTTGGGCTCGGCGGTCACCGGCGCGTCGACTTCGACGCAGAGCACGTCCGGATGTCGACGCGCCATCACCGACGCGAGTGGGTCGAAGCCGGAGCCCACGACGAGCAGCTGTCGCGCGCCTGCAGCGATCGCTGCCTCTACCTGATCCGCGATCCAGCGCTTGCGCACCGCGAACCACAGGAGTTGTCCGCGCCCGGTCAGCCGCTCCGCCCACGAGGCGAGCCGGAAGGTGGACGGCTTCCGCATCGAGTCGATGTGGCGCGCGCGCACCACGCCCGAGGAGCGTAGGACCGCCTCGGCGGTCGCTGCTGCGTCTTTCGGAAGCACGCCCCTCAGCCGTGGCTCCGCATCCATGAGCAGCATGAAGCGGGCGATCTTCGTCGCGGTTCGGCTGGGGACGCGTCCACGCATCGAAACCTCTCCGAGTCAGGTGGCTCTAGCATGGGCCACTTCTGACCGGGAGCGTGTGCTGCGCGGCTCAGTCGTTCAGGCTCACTCCACGCAGCTCGGACCGGGGGCGGCGTAGTAGTAGCCGACCTGGTACGCATCCGACCAGGACGCTCCGCCTGGGAAGAGCAGCTGGATCTCCACCACGCAGAGCTGATCTCCGTTGCCGAGCGACGTGTTCGTGACCGTGGCACCCCCTCCGATCGCAAACAGGTTTGAGACCTGCGTGCCCGAAGCGTCCCAGCTCTTGTACACAGCGCAACCGTACGGGAGGGCTCCGAGGAGCAGCTGGCTGCAATAGCCCTGTTCACCGTTGATCGCATACGAGCCCTCCGGGCAGTAGGATCCCGATTCGGCCTTGAACTTCGCGTAGACGAGCGAGGTCGCCTGCCCGGGGTTCGCCTTTTCACTCGAGAAGAGCGTGCACCCGACCGGGGAGGTGGCCGCCGTGGCGCCTATGATCAGCTCGTAGCTCGACGTGGTGTTCAGGCCGCGGGCGCCGATGGTGAACGGTTCGAAGGTCCCGGTGTTTCCTGCGTCGCTACCACCGGCGTCTCCGCCTCCACCCTGTTCGGGGGCAGGGCTGTCGACGTCCTCCGGGGCAAGCCTGCCGTCGATGGGGTCGCCGACGGAGATGCCGAGATCACAGCCAACCATCCAAACCAGAGATCCGACGAGAATGAGTGATCGCATGTTCATTTCCACCGTTTGGGGCAGCCCCGCCAATCCGTCACGGAGCACTGCTGATTGCTGCCTCGACCGCTGCCAGGAGCAGGCTGTTCGGGTGCCGATCCCGGAAGGCCTTCGCAAGCGACTCGGCTTCCGGCTGTCGTCCGAGGAGTACGAGGACCTGCACCCTCAGCGCGTCTCGTTCCTCTGAAAGGCGACCCGAGGGATGACGGGCGACGTGCTCCTCCAGGGCAACCAGCGCAGCGTCCGGCTCACGGCGCAACAGGGCGGTGCGTGCCCGCTCCAACAGCACGTTCTCGTTTTCGAGCGACGTCCCGGTCAGGTTGCGCGGCGGGTCAGCTCGGGCGGGTCCACCCAGGCAGGCCGAAGGTGGCCGTGCCCTCCTTGAAGCGGTCCTCCCAGTTCTTGATGAAGTGCACCGGAAGGAGCCAGTCCGGATCCACTTTGTCGTTCGAACTCGTCGACCCGCTTGACCGTTCCCGTGGAGTCCTCGAGCGCGCGGATCTGCCCTCGAATCGCGGGGCCGGAGCTGGACGCCGGCACCGACGGTGGAGCGCCGAAACTGGACAGTTGCGCATTGTCTGGAGCCACCCATGGGCCGCGTCGAGAAGAATCTCCTGATGGACGCACTC
>JBAWAM010000163.1:0-1611 GCA_049589315.1 Myxococcaceae bacterium | reverse complement strand
GGCTGGAGCACCGGGGGCGCCCCCTTCGTCGGCTGGGGACGCGCGGAAGCCGCCGCCCCGGCGTTCACCGCACCGGGCTTCCCGGAATCCAGGAACCCGTTCAGGCGCGCGAACATGAACATCGCCTGGTTGATCAGACCGTCACGGTCGGATCCCATGCTCTGGGCCATGTCTTCGAACGCGTCCCAGATGTGGTCCGCGATGGCAACCTTACGGGCAGGTCGAGTCGTCTGTTCGATCATCTCAGGAGCTCGGGAAGAAAAGGCGGGTTGAACATATCAAACCAACCAGCCGAGTCCAATCAGCGGAGAGGTTCGGCAATGGTGATGTCCCCGCCGAGGGGGATGTTCTCCGCGTCGACCTCGACCACCAGATCCCCGGACGGAAACGCCACATACATCCGGTGGCTCTCTGGCCGGTAGGCGACCGAGCCCGCCACGCTGACCCATTCGGCGTCGAAGACGACCCGACCGCCTACCCTCGAAGCCGCCGGATTGAAGTGGCCGTCGATCGGGACGACGTACTTCAGGCCTCGGTACGTCTCCAGATCGGTTCCGGGGCTGGGCCCGAGCGGGTTCGTGAAGGCGAAGCGGAGCGCAGGCTGGACCTCGCCCCCTGGAGCGAAGCCCTCCGGGTGGGCGTAGTAGGCGCGGAGTCGGAGATCGTAGAGATATGCCGGGTTGGGGTCATCGAACGACCAGCGGTCGTCCGTGGTGGGCCAGTCGAACGGCACATCCGGCAGGGTTCCATTCTTCGCGATCCGACCCATGAACCCGGCCACGTTTCCGGTGACGACCCAGGGGTCGACCTCCAGTCCGGCGCGCACGGTCATCAGGCACTGCGAACCCGCTGCGGGCGACTTGTCCACCGTCACCGTGTGCACCCCGGCGAGGCTCGCCAAGGCGAGCACCTGCGCCGGAGAAGCACCGAGATCGCAGCCTTCTCCTCCGCTGAACACGACCTGGTCGCCGACCCTGACCCGATTCGTCGGATCGATGGGCACGGTGAGGACGTTGGGGACCGTCGGCGCGGGATGCGGGATCCGGGTCAGGCCGGGGATGTTGGCACCGAACTCGACCGTGACGATGTCGGTTCGGGCAGCGCCGGGCTGGGGGGCGACGTTGGTGATTCCGTTCGTCCCGGAGACGACCCCCGGAGGGATCTGAGCGCCCTCGATGAGCACCTGGCCGACGAACGGAAGGATGTCGTCGAGGTCCTTCGGCGCAAGCCGCGCGGCGTCGACGAACACGATGCGGCCGTTGGAGGTCGTCATGATTCCGGTCAGGGGTGTCTCGAAGTTCGGAATCGGCGCGTTCGGCGCGATGTCCAGGCCCATGATCAGCGCATCGCCGACGTCGATGGTCGGCATTGGAAATCCGGTCGCGTCGCAGGCGGGATCACCGAGGGCGGTTCCGCACGGAACGGCGTTGGGAGCCGTGGCTCCCTTCGGACCAACGACTGCGGAGAGTCCGCGACAGGCCACCGCGCCGCCGCACGATTGCTCGTCGAAGACGCCGTAGATGAACGTGCTCTCGGGGATGTCTCCAGCCTTTGGGTTCGTCATCAGGATCCGGGTGGGGAACGCGAACTTGAGCGGCGTCACCCTGGCAG
>JBAWAM010000162.1:0-5715 GCA_049589315.1 Myxococcaceae bacterium | reverse complement strand
CCGAGGGCCTCGCCGACGTCCGGGTGAAGGAGGCGGACGCGATCGCCATCGAGAAGAAGGGCCTCGCCGAGGCGCGGGTGGTGAAGGAGCGGATGCTGGCCGAAGCCGCGGGCGACGAGCAGAAGGGGATGGCCCAGGTGAAGGTGCAGCAGGCTGAGGCCGAGGCGATCCAGCTCCGCGGTCAGGCGGAAGCGGTGGCGATCCAGGAGAAGATGCAGGCCGAGGCGAAGGGCCTGGCGGAGAAGGCCAGCGCGATGAAGGCGCTGGACGGCGTGGGCCGCGAGCACGAGGAGTTCCGGCTCAAGCTGCAGAAGGAGAAGGAAGTCGAGCTCGAGGCGCTGCACATCCGCCGCGACATCGCCGCCTCCCAGGCGAAGGTCATGGCCGAGACGATGGGCAGCGCGAAGATCAACATCGTCGGCGGCGACGGGAAGTTCTTCGAGCGCTTCATGAACGCGGTGACCCTGGGTCAGTCGGTGGACGGTGCCTTCGACAACAGCGAGTCGCTGAAGAAGCTGTTCGGCGAGTACCTCAACGGCAACGCCAACCTGCCTGCGGATCTGAAGGAGATCCTCAGCCGGCCGGGCGTGACCGCCGATGTGCAGAACGTGGCGCTGGCGACGCTGCTCGCGAAGCTGGCGAGCCAGCCGAACTCGCCGCTCGCGGCGCAGCTCAAGGCCGCCGTCGACGGGTAATCAGCCATGGCGGAGACCGCGGGAGACGTTGGGGGCGCGGAGGGTCAGTCGGACTCCGCGCTCGAGGGCGGCAGCTATGAGGTCATCCGGGCGCGCTTGCTGGAGCAGGCCCGGACGCTCGGAGCGAAGGCCGATGAGCTGAACGAGCGCCGGAAGAAGCTGTTCTCCGGCGCCGAGCTGGGCATCCTCGGCAACGAGCGGGTGCGCACCGAGAACAACTGCGTTCCCCGGGACATGGTGTCCCTCGGGAGGTCGTTGCTCTTCGGCTACAACGTCTTCATCGGGCTCAAGTCGGAGACGCACGTCTCGGATGTGCTCAGCCTCCACCGGTTCGAGAAGACCGCGGAGGGGTTCGACCTCTCCACGGTCCCCGCCAGCGAGGCGGGCGGGTTCCTCGAGGACCCCCGCTTCGTGAAGGACTTCCAGGAGCTGTATCGCTACTACAAGGGCACCCGGCTCGTTCAGGTCCGGCGTCCCGAAGGGCGACTGCTGCTGGTCTTCCAGATCGGCGATGACCGGCGCGACCTGAAGGTCTTCCGGTTCGCGGTCGACCACGACGGGCGCGTCTCCTACATCGACAACCGCGGCGAGCGGGAGAACGTGTATCCCGCCTCCCACGACTTCGAGTGGACGCCCACCTCGCGCGACCACGTGGTGAACGGCAAGCACCCGCACGTGAACATCCTCGACCAGGTGTTCGTGGAGTGCGTGGGCGGGGACCTCACCGTCAAGGTGGAGAACAACACCGAGGACGGGCGCGGGATCTACAGCGAGCCGGTGGAGGACGCGAACCAGTCGATCGACGACGGGCAGATCCTCTACGCGAAGGTCGGCACCCTCATCCTCCTCAAGATCTTGCCGTTCCGGGAGACGACCTGGCGATACCTCGTGTTCAACACGCGGACCGAGCACGTCGTGCGGATCGACGCGATCGGCGACGCCTGCGTGCAGCTCCCGGAGGACCAGGGGATCATCTTCCCCGGCGGGTTCTATCTGCAGACCGGCGACTTCAAGGTCTTCGACGGCGACTCGCAGGGCCTCCAGTTCAAGCGCGCGCGCCGTTCGCCCAACGGCGAGGACGTGTTGTACGTCTTCCACGATCGGGCGGACGGCCGCTACGTGCTGCTGCCGTACAACCTGGTGCGGCGGGAGGTGGCGAACCCGATCGTCTGCCACGGCTACAGCCTGTTCGACGACGGGCGGATGGTGATCTTCCGCTCGGCCTCCAACGACCCCGCGCGGGTGCACCCTGTGCAGATCTGGCAGACCCCGTTCCTCTCCGCGGAGAACGCGGCGGCGAGCGCGCCGGACGACGGTTCCTTCCTGTCGAAGGTGGGGAACGCGGACCTGGTGCGAGGGATCTCCGAGGCCTTCACCCTCAAGCGGATGTGCGAGGCCGAGCAGCCCACGCGCAGGAGCTACGAGGATCTGATCGCCGCGGCCACGCGGATGGCCGACGCGTTCTACTGGCTGTCGCACGGCGAGATCGGCCTGCTGCCGATCGTCGAGGAGGTCCGCCGGACCGCGGACCTGATCGTCGCCGAGTTCGAGAAGGTCCAGGCGCTCAAGCGCCGGGCCGTCGAGGTCATCCGCGAAGCGGAGGAGGCACAGCAGCGGATCGTCGCCGGGCTGAACCCGGAGAGCCTGACCTCGGTGGACCTGTTCATGGAGGCGCTCCGTGCGCTCCGGAACCAGCGGGGGCATCTGATCACGCTCAAGGAGGTCCGCTACGTCGATCTGGTGCGCATCGCCGCGCTGGAGAGGGAGACGGCGCAGCACTTCGATCGGGTGAGCGAGGCATGCGTGCAGTTCCTGCTCGGCGCGGAGGCGTTGAAGCCGCTGACGACCCAGCTCGAGCAACTCCTCGCGAAGGCGCAGAAGGTCGAGCGCAGCACCGAGGTCCAGCCTCTCTCCGCAGAGCTGGAGAAGACGGCCGAGGGGCTGAACGTGTTGTCCGAGGTGGTTGCGGGGCTTCAGGTCGGTGACCCGGTCGCGCGCGCGAAGATCCTCGAGGGGATCAGCGAGGTCTTCAGTCAGCTCAACCGGGTGCGGGCCAGCATCACCGTGCGGCGCAAGGACATCTTCGGGCGGGAGGGGCGGGCCGAGTTCGCCGCGCAGTTCAAGCTGTTCGGTCAGACGGTGGAGAGCGCGCTCGGCCTGAGCGACACGCCGGAGAAGTGCGACGAGCAGCTCTCGCGGCTCACGGTCCAGCTCGAGGAGCTGGAGGGCCGGTTCGGCGAGTTCGACGAGTTCCTGGGCGATCTCGCGAAGAAGCGCGAGGAGCTGTACGAGGCGTTCGGGGCGAAGCGGCAGACCCTGTTGGACGAGCGCCAGCGCCGGGCGGCGAACCTGTTCGGGGCGGCAGAACGCATTCTCCAGGGCGTGGCGCGCCGGGCGGACTCGTTCAAGAGCGACGACGAGCTGAACGCGTACTTCGCGTCGGATGCGATGGTGCAGAAGGCGCGGCAGGTCGCCGAGCAGTTGCTCGCGCTGGGCGACTCGGTACGGGCTGACGAGCTGCAGTCGAAGCTGAAGGCCGCGAAGCAGGAGGCCTCGCGGGCGCTGCGCGACAAGAAGGACCTGTTCGAGGACGGCCAGTCCGTCATCAAGCTCGGCGTCCACCGGTTCAACGTCAACACCCAGCCGCTCGAGCTGACCGTGGTTCCGCGGGACGAGGGGCTGGCGCTGCACGTCACCGGGACAGACTTCTACGAGCGGGTCGAGGACGCTTCGGTCGCGGAGACGCGCGGGTACTGGAGCCAGCACCTCGTCTCCGAGACCGACGAGGTCTATCGGGCCGAGTACCTGGCGGCATCGCTGTTGTTCGACGCGGAGGAGGGGCGCGCCGGGTTGTCCCTGCAGCAGCTGCGGGACGCGCACCTCGCCGGAGCGGAGGCGATGCTCGCGCGGGTGCGCGGGTACGCGCAGGATCGCTACGACGAAGGATACGAGCGTGGCGTGCACGATCACGACGCAGCGAAGATCCTCCAATCGCTCGTGGGGCTTCGCGACGCCGCCGGTCTGCTCCGGTTCCCGCCCCGGGTCCGTGCGCAGGCCAGCCTGTTCTGGGCCTGCCTGGCGGACCCCGCGGCGAAGGCGCTGTGGCATCGGCGGGCGGTGAGCTACGGGCGCTTGCGCGAGCTGCTGCAGCAGGCGTCCGCCCTGTCGAAGCTGGCGGAGGAACTCGCTGGCCCGCTGGCGGAGTTCCTGTCGCGGGCAAAGATCGAGCACACGCCGGAGGAGGCGCAGCTCGCTTCGCGCTACCTCGTCGAGGAGATCCGGCAGGAGCGCCCGCGCTTCACCACGGCCCAGGCTTCGGAGGCGCTGGTCGAGGCGTTCAAGTCGCACCTCGATCAGGCGGGGACGCGGCGCCAGTTCGAGGACGATCTGCGGCACTTGTCGGAGCGCCTGCCCGAGCGGATCCAGCTCGTCCATCAGTGGGTGGACGGCTTCGTCGAGGCGGTGGCGACCGGGGGAGCGCCGGCGGCGACGCGCGATGTCCTGTGGGAGTCCGTGGCGATCCTGCTCACCGAGCGCGCCGTGGACCGCGAGGTGTCGAGCGCGAAGACCCGGGTCGAGGTGGAGGGGCTGCTCGGGACCCACGCGCGAATCTCCGGGCAGAAGCTGGCGATCGTCCTCGACGCGTTCAACGAGCGGCTGTGGCGCTTCGTCCAGGTCCGGGTGCCCGGATATCGGGCGTATCGACGCGGCCTTCGCGAGCTGCTGGAGCGGGAACGCAAGCGCCTGCGGCTCGACGAGCTCTCTCCGAAGATCCTCTCCAGCTTCGTGCGCAACCGGCTGATCGGCGAGGTGTACCTGCCGCTGATCGGGCAGAACCTCGCGAAGCAGATCGGCGCCGCGGGAGAGACGAAGCGGACCGACCGGATGGGCCTGCTGCTGGTGGTCTCTCCGCCGGGCTACGGCAAGACGACGTTGATGGAGTACGTCGCCGCGCGGCTCGGCCTTGCGTTCGTGAAGGTGAACGGGCCGGCGCTGGGGCACGAGGTGACCTCGCTGGATCCGGCGGACGCGCCCAATGCGGCGGCGCGGCAGGAGGTGGAGCGGATCAACCTCGCGTTCGAGATGGGCAACAACGTGATGCTCTACCTCGACGACATCCAGCACACGTCGCCGGAGCTGCTCCAGAAGTTCATCTCGCTCTGCGACGGGCAGCGGAAGATCGAGGGCGTCTGGAAGGACCGCAGCCGCACCTATGATCTGCGCGGGAAGAAGTTCTGCGTGGTGATGGCGGGCAACCCCTACACCGAGACGGGCGAGCGCTTCCGCATCCCGGACATGCTCGCGAACCGCGCCGACACCTACAACCTGGGCGAGATCCTCAACGGGAAGGACGACCTGTTCGCGCTGAGCTTCATCGAGAACGCGCTGACCGCGAACAGCGTGCTCGCACCGATGTCCTCGCGTGACCCGGGGGACGTCCACAAGCTCATCCGGATGGCTCGGGGCGAGGACGTCCCCACCACCGACCTCGGCCACGCGTACTCCGCGGTGGAGCTCCAGGAGATCACCGGCGTGCTCCATCGCCTGCTCCAGGTGCAGCGCGTGTTGCTCAAGGTGAACCAGGCGTACATCGCGTCGGCCTCCCAGGACGACCAGTTCCGCACCGAGCCCGCCTTCAAGCTGCAGGGCAGCTACCGCAACATGGCGAAAGTCGCGGACAAGATCGTGGCGGCGATGACCCCGGACGAGGTCGAACGGGTCATCGACGATCACTACGCGGGGGAGTCCCAGACGCTCACCACCGGCGCCGAACACAACCTCCTCAAGCTCGCCGAGCTGCGGGGTCGGATGACGCCGGAGCAGAAGGCCCGCTGGGAGGAGATCAAGCGCGGGTACGTGCGCATCCAGCTGATGGGCGGGCGCGACGACGATCCGGTGGCGAGGGTGACCGGTGGAATCGCCTCGCTGGGCGCGGAGATCGGCACCATCCGGGATGCGCTGACGAAGGCCGCCGCGGCCGCCGCGGAGAGCGCGCGAGCCCAGGCCGAGCGGACCGCCC
>JBAWAM010000161.1:0-11099 GCA_049589315.1 Myxococcaceae bacterium | reverse complement strand
GCTCTGGAGCGCGAGCCCGTGGACTCACGGCGCGCCCCGATGCGTCCTGCGCCGTCGGCCCGCGAAGCCCGCGCGCTCGCGCAGGAGGTCACCGCGTCCTTCTCCGAGCAGCGGGAGTCCGGCGCCGACTTCGCGAACGACCCGGACGCGACGGCCGCGAGCTGTCTGGGGCACGCGCTGCGCTACCGCGAATGGGCGAAGGGCAGGGGCTTCGACGCGGTCATCGTGCATGGGCTGGTGGTGTTCGAAGGAGAGTCCGTCGCGCGCCCGCACGCCTGGGTCCGGGTGATGCTCGAACGCGGGCGCTCCCTGGAGCTGGATCCCACGCTGGGCCTGGAGGTGACGCCGTCGTCTCACCTTGCGCTGTCGGTGGTGAACGAAGCGGGGCCGTCGACGGCAGGAGCGCGCTGGCTGCGCCTCTTGTCAGGACGGCATCGGGTCGTTCGCCGCTGACAGCGGGAGCGACCTCTCCCGCAGCCACGCGAGCACGTCATCGAGGTGCCGATAGACCCGGACCTCGTGGTGGATGACGTTCTCGATCACTCCCTGGGGATCGATGACGAAGGTCGCGCGCTGGTCGACATCCAGCACGGGCCACAGCACGTCGTAAGCGCGGCCGATCTCCTTCGATTCGTCGCCGATCAGGGCGAACCGGATGTTCTCCTGCGCGGCGAACTCGCACTGCCGCTGCACGGAGTCGACCGACACGCCGATGAGCTCCGCGCCGAGGGACCGGATCAGCGCGTGGTTGTCGCGGAACGCGCGGTTCTCGATCGTGCACCCGAGGGTGAATGCCTTCGGGAAGAAGAACAGCACCACGCGCCGTCCCCGGTAGCCGGAGAGGCTGACCGGGTTGCCCTGGCAGTCGGTCGCGGTGAAGTCGGGAGCGTGGTCGCCAGCCTTCAGCATCGTGGTCACTCGAACGGTATGCAGCTGACCTTCATTCCCGGCTCGACCTGCAGGAGCTCCTTCGCATCTGCGGGGAGCATCGCGGTCTTGTCGTCCAGCCGGACCTGGGTCCGCACTGCGCGAAAGCGGTTGCGCCCCGAATCGCGCTCGACCGCGACCAGCATCTCGTCGGCCTCGTGTTCCAGGTCCTCCGGATGGACCTTCGCCGTCCGGTAGCGCCTGACCAGGGTGAGCTCGGACACGTTCGCCTCGAAGTGGGGACCTCCGTCGAAGGGATCGATCCGCTCGACGTAGCGGAAGCCGATGCGTTCGAGCATCCGTTGTACGCCGCGGGTCCCCGGGCCGACCTCGCCGAGCACGTCCTGCGCCTTCTTCGGCAGCAGGGTGGCGTAGATGTCGCTGGGCGGGAACAGCTCCTTGATGAACTCCTTGTTCTGTCGCGAGAGGAGATCCGCCTCCAGGTAGCTCAGCCCGGTGAACTTCTCGCCGATGGACTCCCACAGGATGGAGCGCCCGTCAGGCATCAGCGGCGGCAGCAGCTCGGCCAGCACGCGGTCCCGGAAGAGCTTCCGGTGCATGGCGATGAAGAGGAACCGTCCGTAGGAGAGCTGCTTGCCGGGTTTGTCCGGCGTGCTCCGGTACGGCGGATCCACCACGAGGCCGCCGATCTCGGTAGGGCCGTCGTAGTTGTAGGCGATGGAGAGCACCTTGTGCCGGAGGTGGCGATCCAGGGACGCCGAGTAGTGCTCGCGTTCGCTCACCTCGTAGAAGACGTGCGGCGCCTCCCGCGTGCCGTGCTGCGCGATCACCATGCTGGTGCCGATGATGAGGTCGTTGCGCAGATCCTCCAGGACGAAGAGGTACTCGCGCTCCAGCGGGTTCTTGATCCGGCCGGAGTAGCTCCGGACCGACTTGTCGATCAGCGACGCGAGCGCCTTCTCGTTGTCCGGGAGGTTCATGGTGTTGAGGATCGCGGCCAGCCGCTTGAGGCCGGGGAGGTCGCTCTTCTGGACGTCTCTGAGGAGGAGCATGACGGGTCCCGGTGAGGGGTCGGCACCATACATCAGCTCACCTCATGGAGCATCGGGACCTGACCTGTCTCATGCAGAGCGTCCGTCATAGGGCGGACCACGCCTGGTTGCCTGGAGGGGCGCTTCTGGGCATGTTGCGCGCCATGTCGAAGCTCAAAGCGGTCCTCATCGGCGGCACGGGCTACGGCGGTGCCGAGATCCTTCGCAGGCTCCTCTTCCACCCGGATGTCGAGGTCCTCCGCGTCACCGCGGTCGACAACATCGGGAAGAAGGTCGGCGACGTGCACTTCAACCTCGCCGGGCTCACCGACCTCACGTTCCAGCAGATGGCGCCCGCCGAGGCGGTCGCCGGAGCGGACGTGGTGTTCCTGGCGATGCCGCACAAGACCACGGCGAAGGTCGCAGTCGAGATCCTCTCGTCCGGCGCGCGGATCGTCGACCTCTCGGGGGACTTCCGGCTGCGCGATCCACAGCAGTATGCGCGCTACTACGGGGTCGAGCACGTGGCCCCGGACATGCTCACCCGCGGCGACTTCGTCTACGGCATGCCGGAGCTGAACCGCGAGGCGATCCGCAAGGCGAGGTACGTGGCCAGCCCGGGCTGCTTCGCCACGACCATCGCGCTGGGATTGATGCCGCTGGCGCGGGCGAAGAAGCTGAAGGGGCCCATCCACACCGTGGCCGCCACCGGCTCCTCCGGCAGCGGCGCGAACCCCCAGCTCACGACGCACCATCCCCTCCGGGCGGTGAACCTGCGCACGTACAAGCCGCTCGAGCACCAGCACATCCCGGAGATCGTCCAGACCCTGCACAACGCGGGCGCGGAGGACATCGAGCTCGAGTTCGTGCCGATCTCCGCGCCGCTCCCGCGCGGGATCTTCGCGACCTCGTTCGTGGACGTGCCGGCGTCGATGACCCAGCAGGAGCTCGAGGACATCTGGAAGAGCTGCTGGAAGGACGAGCCGTTCGTCCGCTTCGTCACCGGCCGCCAGCCCGAGGTCGTCTCGGTGGCGCACTCCAACTATGTGGAGACCGGGTTCGCCCTGGGCCCCGTCGTCGGCGACGCCCGACGCGTGGTCTGCTTCTCCACCCTCGACAACCTGGTGAAGGGCGGCGCCGGCCAGGCGATCCAGAGCTTCAACATCATGATGGGCTTCGACGAACGGGTGACGCTCGCCGAGCCGGGCTTGTGGCCATGAGCAACCTGGGTGATTTCAAGGGACGCTGGTTCGTCGTGAAGATCGGTGGGGAGCTGGCGCAGGACCGCCGCCGGCTCGCCGCGATCATCGGTCGTGCAGTTCGCGCGTTCCTCGATGCGGGCGTGAAGGTGTGCGTCGTCCACGGCGCCGGGCCCCAGGCCACCGAGCTGTCGAAGCGACTGGGGATCGAGCCGAACATGGTGGGCGGCCGCCGGGTCACCGACGAGCCCACGCTCGAGGTGATGAAGATGACTCTCGCCGGTCAGGTCTCGGTGGACGTGGCGGCGGCGTTCCGGATGGCGAAGGTGCCGGCGCTGTGTACCTCCGGCGTGTCGGCCGGGTTGGTCGAGGCGACGAGGCGCCCGCCGAAGGTCGTGAGCGGCGCCGGTTCGGAGCCGGTGGACTACGGGCTGGTGGGCGACGTGGCCGGGGTCGACGTCGGATTGCTCGAGCGGCTCTCGGCGGCGGGCGTGGTGCCGGTGCTGGGCTCGCTCTCCGGTGACGCGCAGGGGAACGTGTTCAACATCAATGCGGACACGGTCGCCACCCGCATCGCCGCGGCGCTGAAGGCGGCCAAGCTCCTGCTCGTTTCCAATGTGCCGGGCGTGTTGCGGGACAAGAACGATCCTTCGACGCGGATCCCCGTGCTCACGCCCTCCGAGGCGCGCCGGCAGATAGAGGCCGGGGTGATCCAGGGCGGGATGATCCCCAAGGTGGAGGAGAGCCTGGAGATGCTGGAGGCGGGCATCGAGTCCATCCACATCGTCGGCTTGAACCCCGAGGAGGCGGTGCTGGGAGAGGCGGCCCAACCCGGGAGCTACGGAACTGCGTTCCAGCGGGACTGAGCGCCGACACTCGGGAAGAGTTCACCCGCCGCGGCCATTAGAGTTTGCACATGAGCCGTGCCCCACAGCCCGCTTCGTCCCTCGTCGTGGCGGAGCTCGGACCCACGAACACGGGGAAGACGCACCGTGCGATCGAGCGGATGCTCGAGCACGAGAGCGGGATGATGGGCCTGCCGCTGCGCCTGCTCGCCCGGGAAGTGTACGACCGGGTGACTGCCCGCGTCGGCGAGGGGCGCGTCGCGCTGGTGACGGGCGAAGAGAAGCGAGTCCCCGCGCATCCGTCGTACTGGATCTGCACGGTCGAGGCGATGCCCACGGATCAGCCGGTGGACTTCCTCGCGGTGGACGAGATCCAGCTCTCCGCGCACCGCGAGCGAGGTCACGTCTTCACGGACCGGCTGCTCCACGCGCGCGGCCGCCGCGAGACCTGGTTCCTGGGCTCGGACACCATGCGGCCGGTGATGCAGACGCTGATCCCCGCGGCGTCCTTCCGGCGCTCCATGCGGCTGTCCCAGCTGCGCTGTTTCGGCAGGAAGTCATTGAAGAGCCTGCCACCGCGGTCGGCCGTGACGGCGTTCTCCATCGACCGCGTCTACGAGATCGCCGAGGCGCTGCGGCGGCTGCGCGGTGGCGTCGCGGTCGTGCTCGGCGCGCTGTCGCCGAGGACGCGCAATGCGCAGGTCGCCATGTACCAGTCGGGCGAGGTTCAGTACCTCGTCGCGACGGATGCCATCGGGATGGGGCTGAACCTCGATCTTGACCGCGTCGCCTTCGCCGCCCTGTCCAAGTACGACGGGTTCGAGCAGCGGGACCTCGCGGTCGACGAGCTGGCCCAGATCGCCGGTCGCGCGGGGCGCCACCTGAACGACGGCGCCTTCGGGACCCTGGGCACCGCACCGGAGCTTCACCCGCGGACCATCGCCGCGATCGAAGCGCACCGGTTCCCCCCCGTGCAGAGGCTGACCTGGCGGAACAGCACGCTCGACTTCTCGAGCCCGGAGGCGCTGCTCGATGCGCTCTCGCGCGCGCCCGACCGGAGCCTCTTCACCCGGGTGGAGCGGGCCGATGACTTCGATGCACTCCGGGAGCTCGCGAGCGCTCCCGAGATCCGGGAGATCGCCAACGACCGCGCGGGCGTCGAGCTGTTGTGGGAGGTGTGCCAGGTCCCCGACTTCCGGAAGCGCCTGTTCGGGCAGCACGTCGCGTTGTTGAGGGAGACCTTCCTCCAGCTCGCGACGGGCGGTGGCGAGCTCCAACCCGATTGGCTCGCGAAGCAGATCTCGCCGCTCGAAGACGCTTCCGGCGACATCTACACGCTGATGGACCGGCTCTCCGCCGTCCGCATCTGGACCTACATCACCCAGCGCTCGAGCTGGCTGCGCGATGCGGAGGCGTGGCAGGAGAAGACGCGCCGGATCGAAGACGCGCTCGGCGACGCGCTGCATCAGCGGCTCGTCGAGCGGTTCGTGGAGCGCGCCGCGCGCAGGACGCCGCGGCGCTTCCTGCGAAGCCAGTCCGCCTCGGCGGCAACGCGGTCCGACAGTCCCTTCGCGAAGCTCCGTGAGCTCACCGCCGAGCTCCAGCCACAGTCGGGGGCGGCGCTCTCGGAGGAGCAGTTCGTTCAGCAGATCGTGGACGCGACGCATGAGGCGTTCGAGGTGGACTCCGTCGGACGCATCCGCTTCGACGGTGAACCGGTCGCGCGGCTCCTGCGGGGAGGGAGCCGCCGGACGCCGCAGGTCGCGCTGATCGAGGCGGACGCGTGGACCGGGGGTGCGCGGCGACGACTGCAGGCGCGGCTGTCGGCCCTGACGCGGGATCTCGTCAATGACGCGATGGGCGGGTTTCCGGGTGAGACGCTCAGCGCAGCGACGCACTCCGCTCCGCTCCGCGGGCTCGCATACCAGCTCGCGGAAGGGCTCGGGATCGTCCGGCGAAGCGAGGCGCTCCCGCAGTGGGAGTTGCTCGATGTGGCGTCGCGTGAACGCCTCCGCGCGCTCGGCGTGCAGGAGGGGCGTCGGTTCTTCTTCGTGAAGGGCGCCCTGTCGACGCGCGCACTCGAGCTCCGCACCATGCTCACCGCGGTCTACGCAGACGTGACTCCTCCGACCGGCCTACCACGCCAGCCGGTGTTGACCGAGCCCGCGCTCGACCGACGCATCGCCGAAGAGTACGGCTACGAGCGGCTCGGCCAGGTGACGATGAGGGTCGACGTGGTGGAGAGGCTCGCGTCCACGATGAGAGATCCCCGCGCGCGCACGGAGGTTCAGACGATCTGGCGCGAGCTCGAGCTGGACGGCGCCGCACGGACGCAGGTCATGCAGGAGCTCGGGGGCGGCAGCGGGCCACATCCGCGCAAACGGCGTGGACGACGTCGAAGGCGCAAAGCCAGCGCTGGCGCCGGTTCTGGACAGAACCCGTCCTGAGATTCTTCTTCACTCCGCGCACTGGCCGAACTGGCAGATGGCAGGGAACACGCAGGTCACGCACGCCGATCCACCGACGCCGCAGTGCGGGGACATCACTGGGTCGACGCAAATGTTGCCGTCGCAACAGCCAGCGCAATTGGTGGCGCTGCAGGCGGTGTTCAGGCACTGCCCGAACTCGCAGCTCTGGTCGTTCACGCAGGACGAGCAGACGCCGCCATCGGCTCCGCAGGCGCTGACTTGATTGCCGGGGAGACAATTGCCCGATGCATCCCGGCAGCCCAGGCACGCACCGGTGCACGTGCCTCCCGAGCAGATCAGCGCCCCCGCGCAGGGGGTGCACTCACGGCCACCGGTGCCGCACGCGCTGTCGGCGTTCCCGGGCGTGCAGACGCCCATCTGACAGCATCCTGCGCAGGTGCCTGGTTCGCAGGGGACGCCTGAGTCGACGGTCCCCGCGTCGGGGTCCTCAGTGACGGCTGGGTTCGAGCTCGGCTGGCACGCACCGCCCGAACACTTGTGATGCGCTGGACACGCCGAGCAGGTCCCTCCGAGCTCTCCGCACGCCTCCAGCTCGTTTCCGCTCCTGCACTGTCCGGCTTCGTCACAGCAGCCATCGCAGTTGGAGGGCTGGCAGTGCACCTTCCCCGCAGTCGGATCACAGGAAGCTCCAATGCCGACGGCAATGCCGACGGTGAGGAGAAATCCGAGCGTTGCGACCCGTTTGAGTGCCTTTTGAGTCAAGTGCGTCCTCCGGAGCGTCCGTGGGGCCGCGCATATCTGGAGGTGCTCACTTCAGGAATCAAGGTAGGCAACCGGGTCTTGTCGTCACGGCGTCCGGTCGCGAACCGGGCGAAAACAAGGGCACAGAATTGGAAGACCCCGTCCCTAGCCCTTTTACCGATCGAGGGGACACCTTTCGGCGTGCGCTCTTTCTCGGAACTCGCGCGGGGGGGGACGGGAGGTCCTATGTGCTTTCGGTCGCGTCACATGCTGGTCGGGTTTGTCTTCGCAGCCGCTGTCGTCAGCCAGGCGTGTCAGTGCGCTGGCGTGGAGGTGAGCCGGAGCTACGGAGAGCTCGGTATCGTTCATCGCGACGAGAGCGACCAGATCATCATCTCGCGCGATGCGACCTACGACTTCGGTACCCTCATGTTGGGGGAGACGCTCCAGAAGAAGCTCATCGTGAAGAACCTCGGCGGGGGGCCCTTGAACCTCGTCTCGATCGAGCCGGTCGAGGGCACCGACGTCACAGTCGGGAGCAAGGTCGTCGAAGGGGCTGCGTTGGACGTGCGCTTCATCCCCAACACGGGCGTCGGTGCGTCGGAGTCGGTCGAGTTCGACATGGTCTTCAGCCCAAGGAAGGCCGAAGGCAACCCGCCCACGCAGGACTTCCTGGTGAAGCTGGTGCTGACCGCCGACGGCACCCGCGAAGGCGAGGGCACCGCGACGATCACCCTGCGTGCGACGGCGGTGTCGAGTGCCTGCCTGGTTCCGCCGCTGATCGACTTCGGTGAGGTGGCGCTGGGCATGCACGGCGCGAAGTCGATCGAGCTCGAGAATCGCTCCGCCGTCGACACGCAGGCCTTCGTCGGACCGATCACCAGTGAAACCGGCGACCACCAGGCCTTCGGTGCCGCGCCCGGCATGCTTGAAAGTCCGCTCATGATCGCCGCAGGCACCGCACGCAGCCTGGACTTCGAGTTCCGGCCGACCGAAGCGCGGGCGTACTCGGCGAAGGTGAAGGTGCGGCCCGGCACGTACTGCGACGAGACGGAGGTGACCCTCACCGGCCGAGGCCTCGACGGGGGGATCGAGTGGACACCGACATCGCTCGACTTCCACTACGTGAGCCCGGGCACCGAGGCGGTGAAGTGGGTCACCTTCAAGAATCTCAGCAGCGTGAACGTGGAGTTGTTCGACATCGCCACGAGCCTCCCCGCCGACCTCGCCATGAAGAGCGAGGAGGGCGCCGATCCCACGAAGTTCGTGGTGCCGGCCCATGGCGAGCGACAGATGCCGGTGGTGTGCAATCCGACCAGTCTCGGCAAGCGCGCAGGTCAGCTCACCTTCAAGACCCCGATCACGCGAACGCCGTCGGGCGTGATCGCGCTCACCTGCTATGGCGGCGGTCCGGACATCGATGTCCTGCCCTCGTCGGCGCTGAACTTCGGGATGACGACGTACTTCGCCGAGTCGAGTCCGCCCTTCTCGATCAGCCGCCGGCTGACGGTGCTGAACAGGGGGACCGCGCCTCCGGATGGAAGCTTCAACGGCAATCTGCGCCTTGGACAGGTCAGCCCGACCGGGGTGCCGGGCCAGCTCCCCTTCGTCGCGGTCAGGCCGCTCAACGCGACGACCTCGACGGAGGAGATCCGGGTGGGCATTCCTCCCTCGTACCAGCCCAACGTCGGGCTCGAAGCCGTGGCGGGCAGGAACAGCGCCGAGCTCGTCGTGACGCTCACCCCGACCTCGGTGGGGCGCAAGGAGGCGGAGCTCATCATCTACTCGAACGATCCGGACGAACCCGAGACGAAGATCCTGATCACCTCGGACGTGGTGATGCTGCCGTCATGCAATTACAGCGTCAGCCCAGCGCAGGTGAGCTTCGGGCTGGTGACGCCGAGCACGGTCATAAATGTCCCGGTGACCTTCACGAACAACGGCGCCGCGGCCGGCGAGATCTGCATCATCTCGGGAGTGCAGCTTGCGCCGGGATCGGACCCCGCCTATTCGATGCCCGGCGGCCCGGTGCAGACCCACGAGCTGGGGCCCGGCGAGTCGCTCCAGGTCCTGGTCCGGGTGGCGCCGCAGGGCCCCGTCCCCGCTGCAATGTTGAGCCTCACCGGCGCCCTGCAGTTCTCCGTGTCGTCGCCGACCCAGCCGTCCGGGACAGTGCCGCTGGAGACCCGGGTCGGTCCTGCCTGCGTCACCGTCGCCCCGGGGCACCTGGACTTCGGCGCGGTGATGCCGGGCTGCAACTCGTCGACCCGGACCTTCGCCGTCTACAACGTCTGCCCGCTGCCGGTCCGGATCGCGCGCATCTACGTGGTGGAGGCTGCCGGTCAGCAGCCCGGTGGACCGAATTGTGCGGGACCGGCGCCGTGTCCTGAGTTCCATCTGGACGAGCACGTCCCGAATGACGGCCAGAACCTGCCGGCGGGGGCGGATCCGGTGAACTTCCAGGCGAGATATTCGCCGATCGACCTGAGCCAGGACTCCGGGGTGATCGGAGTGGATGTGCTCCAGGCCGGCGTGACCACGACCTACCTGGTGACGCTCCAGGGCAGCGGCGATCCCAGCGGGAAGAATACGGACACGTTCGTCCAGAACTCCGTCCCGAAGGCCGACGTCCTCTTCACCGTCGACAATTCGGGCTCGATGGAGAAGTACCAGACGAGCCTCGCCAACAACTTCGCGTCCTTCATCGGCTACGCGCAGAACGCAAACGTGGACTGGCAGATCGGGGTGACCACGACCGACATCGACCTGGCGGAAGCGCACCCACCGCCCGGGCCTGGAGCTCCCGACCTTCCGGGGGGCGTCAACGGGCGGCTCATCGGCGATGTGGACAATCCCAAGATCCTCAACCGGAACATCCCGAACGTGGCGGAGCTGTTCAGGGCCAAGGTGAACGTGGGGTTGGAGGGCAGCACCCAGGAGCAGGGCCTCGAGGCGTCCCTGCGCGCCATCACCCCGCCGCTGAGCGTCAACGAGAACGCCGGGTTCGTCAGACCGGATGCGAGCCTGGCGGTGGTGCTGGTGACCGATGCGCGAAACCAGTCCGAGCAGGACGTGGCCTACTACGTGAACTCGTTCCTCAACATCAAGGGTTTCAACAACGCGCACCTGTTCAGCTTCAACGCCATCGCGGGGTTCAATCCGCGCCCACCCAAAACCTGCGTCTATGACGAGGGGCCGGATGACGGTTCCTTCGCAGAGGTGGTTCAGCTCACCCACGGCGTTCGCGAGGAGATCTGCACCACCGATTGGTCGGCGAGCCTCCAGGGCATCGCGCAGGCGGCGTTCGGGTTCCGCACGACCTTCAACCTCACCGGCGTGCCCGACATGGCGCAGCCGATCTCCGTGATGGTCAACGGGGTCGATGTGCCGCAAACGAGCGGAGGCACGACCCAATGGACCTACGACCCGGTCGCGAATGCGGTGGTGTTCAAGGCGACGGCGGCGCCCGGCCCCGGTGCGTCGATGGACGTCACGTATTACCTCGGGTGCATGCCGTAGCCCGCGGAGCGTCAGCGAACGGCCCGACCCGAGCAGGGTCGGGCTGGCGGGTTGCTAGAGCCGCTCGACCAGCTCGGTCCTGACCTTCACCTCGGACTCGAGCGTACGGTGGACCGGACATCGCTCCGCGATCTCGAGCAGTCGTGTGCGCTGCTCCTGGTCGAGTGGGCCTTCCAGAAGAACGCGCCGCTCGAACAGATCGATCTTTCCAGCGGTGGTCTCGCAGTCCTTGCAGTCGATGGCGTGGATCTTCTTGTGACGGAGGTGGACCGCCACGTGCTCCAGAGGCCAGCCCTTCCTGTTTGCGTACATGCGCAGCGTCATCGACGTGCAGGCGCCGAGAGAGGCCAGGAGCAGATCGTACGGAGAGGGGCCGGTGTCCCGCCCACCGAAGGACTCGGGCTCATCCGCGCGCAGCCTGTGCGGGCCCAGGGTGATGCGCTGGGC
>JBAWAM010000160.1:0-13268 GCA_049589315.1 Myxococcaceae bacterium | reverse complement strand
GCGCTGCACCGGGCGAAAGGCCCGCGCGGCCTTCCGTGGCCGATCCGGCCGAAGCGCGAATCCGGCAGATCGACGCGCTGTGCGAACGCCTGGAGGCGGAGCTTCGGAGGGCCTCGCCAGCGCTCCGCGATTTCCTCAGTGCGACGGAGCGATCCGTCGGCACACTGCGCTCCACCGGGCGAGATCTCGCGCAACGCGAGCAGATGCTCCGTCGGGAGGTTGCGCCGGAGTTGCTCGAACGCCTGAAGACCGAACGAGCCGCGCTCGAGGCGAGGATCGCCGCTGCCGACGACGCGCAGGTCCGGCTCTCGCTGCAACAGGCGACTGCAGCGATCGACGCGCAGCAGGCGCAGCGCACTCTGCTGGCCCGCAACGCCGACCGCCTCGACGCCGAGTTGACCCGACTGTGCTGGAGCATCGAAGGCGTGGTTGCCCAACTCGTCCAGGTACACAGCGCCGGCGGCACCTCGATGAATCCGGAGCTCGAGCGAGGGCTGGGGAGGATCCGCGACGAGCTCGCGTCGGTGGCGGAGGCGCTGGACGCCGTGAACGCGGAGGAGCGCGTGGCGCTCCGAGGTCAGGCCCCGGTGGCCGCCGTGGGCGAAGAGACCGGAGGTTCCGGCGGAGGCAGTCGCGGCCGCGTTCGCAGCTGAGCGTGCGTCCACCGGGCGCCTGTCAGGTCGGCCGGTGCGGTCTTCCCCCGACAGGACTGGATGTAGTTTGTCGCAGGCAGGCAGCCGTCGGCTGCATCTCCCGAGACGTAGGCGCGCAGGTGCTGGCCTGCGCGGATGCCCGGCCCATGAATTGCTTTGAATACAAATCAATTCATCCGTGAGGTCCACTTCCTTGGTTTCGAATCAGAGCGCTCAGACAATCGAGATCACCGTCACCGACGACTCCATGGAGTTCGGGGGAGACTCGTGGTCGCTTCCGAGCGTGAAGTCCTCCGAGATTGGTGAAGCGACGGATTCCGAGCTGCTCGTGCTCGAGGCGATCGCGTCCGCGCTGCTGATGATGGGCGGGGTCGGTCTCGGTCTGGTGGGCGAGTCGCTGCTGTACATGGCCGTGACCAGCCTCCCCGGCATTGCGCTGGTGGCGATGGCCGTTCACCGGAGGCGCCCCCGGCTGTTGGCGGCCAGGCACCAGATCGGCAAGCGCGCTGATCAATGGCCCGGGAATTGCTCTGCATCAAGTCGAACGCATCACGGAGGTACACACATGGCTTCGACGCTGAGCAGGCAGAACTCCGAAATCGTCGTCACCGGAAACGCGGTCGAATCGGGAGGCAACTCCTGGTCGCTTGCCGGCGTGAAGTTCGTCGACATCCGGGAGAAGCAGGACTTCATGCTGCCGCTGCTGGAGGTGGTCGCGGCGTCGCTCCTGTTGATGGGCGGGATCGGGCTGGGCGTCGTCGGTGAGTCCTTGATCTGGGGCGCGCTGACCTGCCTCCCCGGTCTCGCGCTGGCGGCGATGGCCGTTCACCGGGTGGTCTCTGGATTCCCGACCTACTCGCTGGTGCTCAAGCGCGCGAACTCCGAGGACGTCGTGGCGTTCAGCGCGGACCGGCAGCAGCTCGAATCGGCAGCGGATCGCGTCCGCTCGGCGCGCTCGTAGAAGTGTCAATGTGAGAGAGCTCGAATCCCAGAATGAGAGAGCCCACGCGCCGCTCGGCGCGTGGGCTCCTTGCTGGGCGAACAGCCAGGACTACGCCGAGACCGCCTTCTTCACCGCAGCGACGATCGCGCCTGAGTCGACGAGCTGCTGGACCGCCTCGATGTCCAGGTGCAGTTCGCGGTCGCGCTCCATGTGCGGAACCTTCGAGCGGATCAGCTCGTAGGCCGCCTGGGCGCCGCGTCCGGCCTTGATGCCGCCGTGGAAGTCGAGAGCCTGCGCTGCCGCGAGCAGCTCGATGGCGAGGCAGCTCCGGGCGTGGTCTCCGATCTGGCGGGCCTTGAGGGCCGCGGTCATTCCCATGGAGACGTGGTCTTCGCGGCCGGCGGACGACGGGATCGAGTCCACCGAGGCCGGATGGGAGAGGATGCGGGACTCCGCCACCAATGCAGCCGAGGTCACCTGCGCGATCATGAACCCGGAGTTGAGGCCGGAGTTCTTCGTCAGGAACGGCGGGAGCCCGGACAGGGACGGGTTCACGAGCTGCTCCATCCGGCGCTCGGAGATCGACGCGAGCTGGGTGAGCGCAATCGCCTGTACGTCGAGCGCGAGTGAGATGGGCTGTCCATGGAAGTTGCCGCCCGACACGATCCGCTCTCCGTCCACGAAGACGAGCGGGTTGTCGGTGGCGCTGTTCGCCTCGATCTCGAGGGCGCGGCGGGCGAAGGCGAGGCCGTCGCGTGCGGCGCCGTGGACCTGGGGCATGCAGCGCAGCGAGTAGGGGTCCTGCACCTTCGCGCAGCTCACGTGCGTCTCGACGAGGTCGGACCCCGCGAGGATCTGCCGGAGGTGCTCGGCGACGTGCCTCTGGCCCGGATGCGGACGCACGTCCTGGATCTCCGGGATGAACGGCTTGTGGCTGCCGAGGAGGCCTTCGAGGGTCATCGCACCGGCGATGTCCGCGACGTCCGCCAGCATCTCCGCGCGGAGCTGCGCGATCGATCCCACCGCCACCATCGCCTGGGTCCCGTTGACCAGCGCCAGGCCTTCCTTCGCCTCGAGCACCACCGGCTGGAGGCCCGCCTTCTCCAGGGCCACCGCGCCCTTCATCCGGATCCCGTCCAGGAACGCTTCACCCTCGCCGATGAACACCAGCGCCAGGTGCGCGAGCGGCGCGAGATCGCCCGAGGCGCCCACGCTGCCCCGGTCCGGCACCACCGGAACGACGTCGCGGTTCAGCATGTCGATCCCGAGCTGGAGCGTCTCGGGGCGGATGCCGGAGAACCCCTTCGCCAGCACGTTGCAGCGCAGCAGCAGCAGCGCGCGCGCCTCGGGGATCGACAGCGGAGTCCCCACGCCGGCCGCGTGCGAGAGGATCAGGTTCCGCTGCAGGTCGCGGAGGTCCTTCTTGTCGATGCGGACCTCGGCGAGCGTGCCGAACCCGGTGTTGATGCCGTAGGTCGGGACGTCGCCAGCGGCGATGCGATCCACCAGCGCGCGGGAGGCTTTCACGCGTTCGAGCGCTTCGGGGGCGAGCTCGACCAGCACATCCTTCCGCGCGACCTGGAGGATCTCTTCGAGCCGGAGGGTGTCACCATCGATGAGGAGTCGGGAAGCGGACATAGACGCGCCGTATACCGCAGTTGCCGTCGCGGGGTCTTCCTCAGAGCCAGGCGGCCGGCCTTCCGGCGTGCAGAATGGGAACGGGCCGGAATGGAGCGAGTCGTGCCGGCATTCAACCCACGTGTGCGCTTGACACTGACGCGGTGCGTCTTTTCTTGTGTCGAAGCGCGGACTTCAACGGAGGCGCAGTTGGCCCTCATCATCCAGAAGTATGGCGGCACCTCGGTCGGGGACCTCGACCGGATCAAGAACGTGGCCCGGCGTTGTCTGGCGGCCCAGACGGCCGGGCACGACGTGGTGGTCGTCGTGTCGGCCATGTCGGGCGAAACGAACCGGCTCCTGAAGCTCGTCCAGGGCATCACCGAGCGGCCGAGCGAGCGTGAGCAGGACGTCGTCGTGGCGACGGGCGAGCAGGTCACCATCGGCCTGCTGTCGCTGGCGATCCAGGAGCAGGGCGGCAAGGCGATGAGCTTCCTCGGCCACCAGTGCCGGATCGTGACCGACAGCGCGTTCTCCAAGGCGCGGATCAAGCGCATCGACGGAGATGCGATCCACGCCGTCCTGAAGCAGGGCCACATCGCCGTCGTCGCGGGATTCCAGGGGGTGGACGAGCAGGGCAACTTGACCACGCTCGGGCGCGGTGGATCCGACACCACCGCGGTCGCCATTGCGGGCGCGCTCAAGGCGGACGCCTGCGAGATCTACACGGACGTGGACGGTGTCTACACGACCGACCCGCGCGTGTGCGGCGCAGCGCGGAAGCTCGACCGGATCTGCTACGAGGAGATGCTCGAGCTGGCCAGCCTGGGCGCGAAGGTGCTGCAGATCCGGTCGGTCGAGCTCGCGATGAAATTCAAGGTGCCGCTCTGGGTGAAGTCGTCGTTCAGCGACGACCCGGGCACCCTCGTATGTGAGGAGGATGTCTCCATGGAAGACGTGCTGGTGAGCGGCATCGCTCATGACACGAACGAAGCGAAGCTCGCCATCCGCGGCGTGCCCGACCTGCCGGGGATCGCCGCCCGGATCTTCGGTCGGCTCGACGAGCAGAACATCGTCGTCGACCTGATCGTCCAGAACGTCTCCAAGGACGGACGGACCGATCTCACCTTCACCGTCGGCAAGTCGGACTTCCTCAAGGCGAAGGAGATCGTCGACGCGGTGTGCAAGGAGATCGGTGCTGACGGCTGGGAGTCGGACGACGACATTGCCAAGGTGTCGATCGTGGGCGTCGGGATGCGCAATCATTCGGGTGTGGCCGCGAAGATGTTCCGCGTGCTGGCTGACAAGGGCATCAACCTCAAGATGATCTCGACCTCCGAGATCAAGGTCTCGGCGGTGATCCAGGCGAAGTACACCGAGCTCGCCGTTCAGACGCTGCACACCGCGTTCGGCCTGGACCGCGACGCGGAGTCGTTGTCTCAGGCCGGGTGAAGCTCGAACGGACCGGCTGGCTCGCGGTCGTGATGCTCGCGGCCAGCGCTGCGGGCGTGGCGGCGGTCGTGCGTTGGCCGGACGCCGAACCGGCGCTTGCCTGCCCGCCCGCCCAGGTTCGCTGGGTGGATGCGGGGACGTCGATGATCGCCCGCTGCGCGCAGGACGGGGAGGGTGGACCGCTCCCCGCCGGCGCCCTGCTCACCCTGGGCGCCCGACTCGATTTGAACCGGGCTACCGCCGAAGAGCTCGCGCTGGTGCCGGGCGTCGGTCCGTCGCTCGCTCGCGAACTGGTGCGGGAGCGGGAGCGCCTGGGGCGGTTCTCTTCCTGGGAAGAGGTCGACCAGGTGCGCGGCGTGGGTGTTGCTCGACTGGAAGCACTTCAGGGGGCGGCCGAGTTGACGGGCTCATCGGACGCGGGCCGCCCATGATAAGGACCGGCCGTGCATATCGCATGTCCCCAGTGCGCCACCCGATACGAACTCGATGAACGGCTGTTGCCGCCCACCGGTGCGCCCGTGCAGTGCACCCGGTGCTCGCACGTCTTCACCGCCGTTCCGCCCATCGAAGAGGAGCGCTCCGGACCTCCGCCGACGAAGCCCTCCGGCGGCGTCACGGAGGGGACACTGGCCTACGGCACCCGCCCGGCGCTCACGCCGGCGCAGGGGATCCCCACCTCCACGCAGGTGTTCGGCCGCGCGGCCACCGTGACCGAGGGAACGCAGCCGTATGGTCGACGCCCAGCGCTCACGCCGCCCAACGGAATCCCCTCCGGTACCCAGGTTTTCGGGGCCGCCATCTCTGGAGCGACGCAGCCCTTCGATCCCCGGTCCACGCTGCAATTCGGGGCGGGCGCTGCTCCGGAGCGCCGTCAGGATCCCCGGTCCACCCACCTCTTCGGTGCGCTGGACGCGCCGAAGGTCGCGGAGGCTCCGGACCTTCGCGCGACGGATCCTGAGGCATCCGCAAGCCCCGGGGACCTGAACGCACCCGCCGTTGCGCGTCGCCCGGGCGCGGCGGCGACGGCGCTGCTCGACCCCTTCGATCCACCGGGACGGCGCGACCCTGAGTCGCCGCTCGAGCACGACGACCACGACCCCTCCACGGAGCTCGAACGGAGCATGCGGCGGCGGCGGAACAGGCTGCTCATCGCCCTCGCCCTGATCGCCCTGGCGGGCGTCGGCGTCGCGGGGTTCCTCTGGTGGTCGACCCGGGAGGCGTCACTCCCGGCGGAGGCGATCGAAGCCCAGGGCAAGGCGACGCGCCTGCTTCGCCGCGACGATCCGAAGGCGCTCGCCGAGGCCGGGGCGGAGCTCGAGGCGCTGACGAAGAAGTGGCCGAACCACTTCGAGCTCCGGAGCACGCAGCTCATCGCGCTGCTGTTCCAGCTCGACGATGCGCGGGCGGAGATCGCCCGCTTGAACGCTGAAGGTGAAGCGCTCAACGGCCAGCTTGCGAGGTTGCAGCGACGGAGGTCTCCTGCCGACTGGCAGAGCCGCGTGAACGCGCTGGAGGATCAGCGCCAGCAGCTGAAGCTCCGCCTCGACCCGCTGATCGAACGCGCGAGCGCGCTGGACGCGCGGGCGAATCAGGCCTTCCGCGCGCTGAAGCCCGGGACCGAGCAGATGCCCCTGGAGCAGGAGCTCGCGTGGGTTCGCGCGCAGGCCCTCTTCCACGGGGTCAAGGGCGCGGATCAGGCCGTCGTGCTCTCCGAGCGCTATCGACAGCTCGGCGGCGCGGATGGCTGGGCCGACCTCGCGTATGCCGAATATGCCCTCAATGGGCGGGTGCCTCCGGACACGCGCAAGCAGGCGCAGGCCGGCCTCGAGGCGCTCCGGAAGCGCGATACGTCCTTCATTCGCCCGTGGGTGCTGAGTGGACGTCTGCTTCTGGCCAACAAGCAGGCCGAAGAGGCAGTGGCCGCGTTCGAGAATGCCACCGCGCTCAACCCAGAGCACACCCTGGCATCGGATCTGCTGGAGCACGCCCAGCGCGTTCGGGCCGAAGCGGCCGGTCAGAACTGATCGCCTGTCGAAAGTTCAGGGTTGCAGCTCGCCTGCCCGCCCATCCCCGCGAAGATTCGGCCTCCCTCCACGGCACGGCCATTGCTCTGGACGGAAGCGATGGGAGCGCTTTTTTTCTGGGGGGCCGCGTTCGTCCTCCTCCACACCTATTTCTTCTATCCAATCCTCCTGATGGCCCTGGACGCGGTCCACCAGGCCTACGGGAACCTCCGGTACATCCGCAGCGGTGATGAGCGGCGCAAGCCGCGCGCGTCGGATCTGACCCCGCCGGTGTCGCTGGTCGTGGCGGTGTACAACGAGGAGTCCTGCATCGCGGAGAAGCTCCGCAACAGCCTGGCCCTCGACTATCCGGCGGAGAGTTTCGAGCTGCTGATCGGCTCGGACGGGTCGACCGACGGGACCAACGGGATCGTCTCGCGCTGCACCGATCCCCGGGTCCGGCTCTCCGCGGCAGAGCGCGCCGGGAAGACCACCGTCCTCAACCGCTGCATCCCCTCCGCGAAGGGCGAGATCGTCGTCCTCACGGATGCGAACACGCTGATCGATCCGGCGGCGGTGAAGAAGCTGGTGCGGCACTTCCGCAACCCCGACGTCGGCGCGGTCTGCGGCAAGCTGAAGCTCTACAACCCGAAGGTGAAGGGCTACGAGGAGAGCGCGTACTGGACGTATGAGTCGCTGATCAAGTTCTACGAGGGCAAGCGGGGCGCGGTGATGGGCGCCAACGGCGGCTTGTACGCGATCCGCCGGACCTTGTTCCAGGCGCTGCCGCCGGGCACGATCGTCGACGACTTCGTCATTCCGCTGCGCATCCTCGAGAAGGGCTACGACGTCCTCTACGACCCGGAGGCGGTGGCCTGGGAGGAGACGACCGAAGACTACGCGCGTGAGTTCGGCCGCCGCGCCCGCATTGCCGCGGGGAACTTCCAGAGCCTCCGGATGGTGCCCCGACTGCTGCTGCCCACGGCCGGCTTCCGGGCCTTCGCCTTCTGGTCCCACAAGGTGCTGCGCTGGTGCGCGCCGGCCTTCATGGCCATGGCGCTCGTGGCGAACGCCTTCCTGCTGGATGGCGGACCGCTGTACTGGGCGACGTTCTCCGCACAGCTCGCGTTCTACGGGCTGGCCTTCATCGGCCGTCGCACCCGGAAGGTCCCGGGCATCCTGAGGAAGGCCGCGTCGGTCGCGTACTACTTCGTGAGCATGAACCTCGCCATGGCGGTGGGGTTCTGGCGGTTCGTGCGAGGCACCCAGCGGGCCGCCTGGGACCGCACCGTGCGCGCGCCCACGTAGGAACAAGTTGGATGGAAGCCAGCCAGGGTGGAGGAGCGGGATGGATGGGTATCGGCGTGTGAAGGTCCGGGGGATTCGCCAGGTCACACCTCAGGTCAACGTGTATGAGCTGGTCGCGCAGGAGGGCGCGCTTCCAGTCTTCGATGCGGGCGCGCACGTGAACGTCGCGGTCGGGGAGGGGCTCGTCAGGTCCTATTCGTTGTGCAACGACCCGGTTGAGCGGAACCGCTACGTGATCGCGGTGAAGCGCGAGGACGCGGGGCGCGGGGGCTCCCGGATGCTGCACGAACGCGTCCGGGAGGGTGACGCGCTGTTCATCAGCGAGCCCCGGAACAACTTCCCGTTGCGCGACGACGCGCCGTTCAGCCTGTTGATCGCCGGAGGCATCGGGATCACGCCGCTGCTGTCGATGCTGCGGGTGCTGGTGAGGAATGGCCGGAACGCCTTGTTGCACGTCTGCACCCGGTCGCCCGACGACACGCCGTTCCGGGACGAGCTCGCGCAGGTGCCCCTGGCCGGTCGGGTGCGCTTTCACTACGACGGCGGCGTCCCCGGCCAGGGGGCGGATCTGGGCGCGCTGTTGCGCGAACGCCCCGAGGGCGCGCACCTGTACTGCTGTGGCCCCAACGGACTGATGAATGCCGTGCGTCAGCATGCCGCTCACTGGCCTGCGGAGACGCTCCATTTCGAGTCGTTCGGCGGCAACGTCGTGGACAAGCCCGTGCGCGAGGACACGCCCTTCGAGGTCGAAGTGAAGCGCTCCGGCCGGGTCCTGACAGTTCCCCCCGGCAAGAGCCTCCTGCACGTGCTGCTCGACAACGGTGTGTATGTCGAAAGTTCGTGTGAGGAGGGAACCTGCGCCACCTGTGTAGTCCGGGTGCTCGAAGGGGCTCCGGAACACCGCGACACGGTGCTCAGCGAGGGCGAGCGGGCGCAGGGCAAGATGTGCAGTTGCGTGTCGCGAGCCTGCTCGAAACGCCTCGTTCTGGACCTCTGAGGCACGTCAACGTTCCATCGTGTGAAACCCGCTGGGTCGTCCCGCGTACTGGGAGGTCCTCGCGGGTTTCGCCGTTCAGGTGAACCGTTCGAATGCGTGAGGTGCCACCGAACGAACGCCCCGCTGTCCGAGGGTCGGTCGGCCCCCATCCTATCGGCGTTGCTGGAGCACTCCACCGCTGGCTCGGGAGTTGCTCTGGGTGACGGTGGTCGCCGAGCCGCCCATGCAAGCGGCAGCGACCGGACTGAGTGGCGTGTTGGAGGGGGATTGAAATGAGGATGATGGCGAGTTCTCTCCTGGCACAGATCCAGGCGAGGAAGGCGAAGGTAGGCGTCGTTGGGCTCGGCTACGTCGGGCTTCCGCTCGGGATGGCTTTTGCCGACGCGGGCTTCCCGGTGCTGGGGCTCGACGTGGACGGGAGCAAGGTCGAGAAGGTCGAGCGAGGGGAGAGCTACATCAAGCACATCCCCTCCTCGGAGCTGCAGAGGATCAACGCGTCGGGAAGGTTCCGGGCGACCACGGATCTGTCGCAGGTGAAGTCGCTGGACTGCATCGTGATCTGCGTCCCCACGCCCCTGACGAAGTCGCGCGAGCCGGACATGAGCTACATCGTCAAGACGGCGGAGGCGCTCGCCCCGCACGTCAGGCGGGATCAGCTCTTCGTGCTCGAGTCGACCACCTACCCGGGGACGACCGATGAGGTCCTCCGGCCGATCCTGGAGCGCGGCGGTCTTCGCGCGGGCGTGGACTTCTTCCTGGCGTTCAGCCCAGAGCGGGAGGATCCCGGCAACGGTCGCTTCAACACCAAGACGATCCCCAAGGTCGTCGGTGGCCACACGCCCCAGTGCCTCGAGGTCGCGCGCGCGCTGTACGCGAACGCCCTGTCCGAGACGGTCGCCGTGTCGTCCACGCGGGTCGCGGAGATGACCAAGCTGCTCGAGAACATCTTCCGGTGCGTGAACATCGCGCTGGTCAATGAGCTCAAGATGCTCTGCGACCGGATGGGCATGGACGTGTGGGAGGTCATCGAGGCTGCGTCGACCAAGCCGTTCGGGTTCATGCCGTTCTACCCGGGCCCGGGGCTGGGCGGTCACTGCATCCCCATCGACCCCTTCTACCTGACGTGGAAGGCGCGCGAGTTCGACCTGCAGACCCGCTTCATCGAGCTCGCCGGCGAGGTGAACACGTCGATGCCCTACTACGTGGTCCAGCGGACCATGGACGAGCTCAACCGGCACATGAAGAGCCTCCACGGCGCGCGCGTGCTGGTCCTGGGCGCCGCCTACAAGAAGGACGTCGACGACATGCGCGAGAGCCCGTCGCTCCGGGTGATCACGCTGCTCAAGCAGCGGGGCGCCGAGGTCGACTACCACGACCCCTTCGTGCCGCGCCTGCTCGCGGAGCACGGCTTCGACTGGGACATGCAGTCGGTGCCGCTGAACAAGGACACGGTCCGCAGCTACGACGTCGTGCTGATCCTCACCGACCACAGCAAGGTCGACTACGAGATGGTGGTGGAGGCCGCGCCGCTGGTCATCGACACCCGAAACGCCACGAAGAAGGTCGATCGCCGGCGAGACAAGATCGTGAAGGCCTGACCACGAGGGCGTCTCGGCCCGATCGCACGCCGCGCACACTGCAGGTCCATCCATAACGCCTTCCCGCCCCACGCCTGATCGTGGCGGCGGGAAGTGCGCGGTCGACTCTCCGCCGGACCGGGCGACACGCCCTGCCGTTCTTCCGCGAGTAAACGCCATGAGTGAGCTGATACCGATTCAGATGTTGCTGCTGATCGTGCTGATGAATCGCTACGTCCTGGGCCCATTCCTCCGGCGCGCGAAGGGCGCCCGGGTCGACCAGACGACCGACGCGTACGAGCCGGCCGTCGCCATCGTCATCCCGCTCTTCAACGAGGGCCGCGGGATCTACGACACCATCCTGAGCCTGCTTCAACAGGACTACCCCGCGGACAAGCTGAGGGTCGTCGTCGTCGACGATTGCTCCACCGACGACAGCTACGAGTGGGCGTGCAAGGCCGCCGAGGGCCGCCCGAACGTCTCGGTGATGCGGAACCCCCACAACATGGGAAAGCGTCGCGGCATCAACCGCGCGGTTCGCGCCACCGAGGTGGACATCATCGTCTCGGTCGACTCGGACGTGGTGGTGGACCCTCGCGCCGTCCGCGCGCTCGTCCGTCGCTTCGTTCATCCGAAGATCGCCGCGGTCGGCGGGCGCACCTTCGTCATCAACCGGCACCGCAACTGGATGACCCGGATGATCGAGGTGAAGTTCTACTTCGCCCAGCAATGGCTGAAGGAGCTCGAACGGAGCATGGGCACGGTGATGTGTCTGTCGGGGTGTCTCACCGCCTACCGGCGACACGTGTTGCTCGAGCTGGAGCCCATCCTCGAGAACCGGAACATCGCGGGGATTCCCATCAAGTACGGGGAGGACCGGTTCCTCACGCGGCAGATCGTGAAGGCAGGCTACAAGACCTCGTTCACCTTCGACGCCTGGTGCCAGACCGCAGCGCCCTGGACGCTGGCCGGCTACTTCTCGCAGCAGCTTCGCTGGCGGCGTTCGAACCTGGTCGACCTGATCGGCGCGCTGTCACACGGATGGCACCTGCGCCCGCTGCTCGCCATCCACATCTTCGCGTACCTGGCGCTGTTCATCGCGTACCCGGTGGTGATCATCCAGAACATCGTCGCGGGAGAATTCTGGAACGTGATGCTGTCCCACAGCGTACTCGTCGCCGTCCTGGGGATCATCTACCGCGTCAACACGCGACACCTCCCTGAGTCGATGCGGGTTCCTGCTCTGTCATTCGTGCCGATCGCAGTGCTGATGCCTATCACCTACGTGCTGCTGACACCGCTCGCGCTGTTCACGCTGGATTCGGGAAGTTGGGAGACGCGAGGAAAAACTGCGCACGCCGCTAACCCGCAGACGAGCGGTGCGCCGGAACTCTTGGGGGGTGGGGGATGAAGGAACAGATCGCTGCGAAGCTGAACGCAACGGTAGTCGCGGTCTACAAATGGATCGGGATGGCCGCGCTCGCGCTGATCCTGGCCGGGCTGGTTTCGTACCTCGGGCTTCAGGGCTTCTTCGTGTTGAGCCGGAGCTGGGTCGCTCCCACGATCGTCTCTCCGACCGACCGACAAATCCTGGATCTCAACGCCCAGATTGCGCTGCAGACCGCGGGGCGGGAGAGTCTGATCGCGGAGCGGAGGGACCTCGAGGTCCGTCTGAACGACGCGGACCGGATCGTCGCGGCGCACCGGCAGTTCGAAGGGCGGTTCGAGACCGCCGTGCTGGCGGCGCGGGAATCGTCCCGGAAGCAAGTCGCCCGGCTGAACAGGCTGATGCGCGAGTACACCCTGGCGGGGAGCGAGATTGCCGAGTCCAACCGTGCCTATTCGGGGCTGGCGCGCGTCCGTTCCGAGCAACTGAACACGGCTCGGCTGATCGACCGGGAGGGCTGGCTGACCACCAATCACCAGCTCGCGCAGATCGCCCAGACGAACCTCTCCTTCTCGAAGAACGAGGTCGACCTGACGCAACGCCTCTGGGCGGTCAGACGGGAGCTCGCGGGCTATGACGATCTGCTGGGGCGCATGCATGAATCGTCTGCCTCCAGCGGCACGCCGACCACCGAGCTCCTCCTGCTGGAGAAGGAGCTGGTCCGGTCCACCCTTGAAGCGCAGCGCGCTGAGGAGACCCGCGACGCGCTGAAGGAAACCCTGGCTGCGCTGGACCGGTCGATCACACAGCACGCGCAGCTCCTCGACACCATCCGGAAGTCGCCCTGGCTCCGGGCCACGGAGCGGAACGTCACGGTCGCCTTCGTCCCCTACGACAACCTGGACGAAGCCCGCCCCGGGGAGCCGCTCTACGGGTGTGCGCTGCAGTTCGGCTGGTGCAAGCGCGTCGGGGTCATCACGGAGGTCTACGAGGGCGAGGTCCAGGCGAGGCATCCGGCGCGGAACGCGGAGCTCCGCGGCGTCATGGTGGAGATCGAACTCGACGACGGCCGGTGGGTGCGCGAAGCGATCCTCCACGCCGGACGGGCCCCCCTCTTTTTCTGAGTCGCGACGCAGGAGACGAACGCGATGCGCATGAAAGTCATGTTGGTGTGGGCGTGCACCGGGGCGCTTCTCCCCGTGGCGGCACAGGCGGAAGGCGAGGGTGACAGCGCCGGCGCGTACTGTGACTTCGTGGAGGGAGAGGCGGGCTCCGAGTCCGCCTTGATGATCGCGCCCCAGGTGTTCGGACGGGTCGGCTTCTCCAGTCCC
>JBAWAM010000159.1:0-12040 GCA_049589315.1 Myxococcaceae bacterium | reverse complement strand
GCACTCCGACGATCGCGAAGGCCGCCCAGCCGAGCCCGAACTGGATCACCGCGGTGATGAAGCTGGCCGCAAAGACCGCGCGGATGGCCGCGCCGATCGTCTCCAGAAGACTGCGGGTATGGCGCCGCTCCATCGGGGTCGCCTCGACAATCCCGTCGACCAACTGCGGGCCCCGGAGGAAGTAGACATAGAGCGCGATGAAGGCGACGAACGCGTCGATGGAGAGCTTCGCCGCGATGCCGGGAACGGTCGTGGCGAAGGCGCCAATCCCGGCCGTGAACCTCGCCAGGCTCTGCCGGACCTCCGCCTGAAGCTCGGCGAGGTCGACGGAACGCTCGAACCGTTCGGGGATGAGGTCGGTGACGAGCGCGGAAACCCAACCCGTGCCGAGATGTTCCGCGACCAGGGAGAGGAAGGGCACCAGCTCCTGGATGAGCCGGATGGTGATCAGCACCAGGGGCGCCAGGATGACCACGAAGGTCGCGATGCTCATCAGCAGCGCGGCGAGCCTGCGTCTGCCCCCCAGCCTGGCGACGACCCACTCATGCGGACGCCAGAGGAGAATCGACGCCGAGAGCGCGAGCACCAGGGGCACCAGGAACTTGAGGCTCATCCAGCCGAGGAGGAACAGCGTCGCACCGAACGCGAGCAGGAACGTCGCGTCCGACCAGCGCGCTCGCTTGTCCGAAGCCGCCATGCCCCCCAAGGTGTGCACGGTCCTCGAGCGGAGGCGAGAGCAGGCGGGCAGGACCGAGTGGAGTCGCGAGGGTCCATGTCGTGCCGCGGGAGAGCCTCGAACGGCGCCTGGGGGCGCTCAGGAGATCTCGGGAACCCGAGGTGAAGTATGCGCTCGGTTCTGTCCTCGGATGGCCTGAACTGACGCTTCAGGAGTGAGCCGCGTTCCAGTGACACGCAGCCACGTGTCCGGGCGCGACCGTCCGCAACTCCGGCTCCTGCTGCCGGCACGCGAGCTGCTGATCCGCCGGGAGGCTCCGGTACAGCGGACAGCGCGTGTGGAAGCGGCAGCCGGTGGGCGGGTTGGTAGGACTGGGAACCTCGCCCTCGAGGACCATGGGCCGACGCGCGCGGGACTTCACCGGGTCGGGCACGGGGATCGACGCGTTGAGCGCCTGCGTGTACGGGTGCACCGGCCGCGCGTAGATCGACTCGGCCGGCGCGACCTCGACGAGCTTGCCCAGGTACATCACCGCGACCCGGTCCGCGAGGTGACGCACCGCCGCGAGGTCGTGCGAGATGAACAGCGTCGTCAGCCCCAGGGTCCGCTGGAGCTCGATCAGCAGATTCATGATCTGCGCGCGGATCGACACGTCGAGCGCGCTGAGCGGTTCGTCGGCCACCACGAACGCGGGGGAGAGCGCGAGGGCGCGGGCAATGGCGACGCGCTGGCGCTGACCGCCCGAGAACTCGTGCGGATACCGGCGGATGTCGCGCTGTGAGAGCCCGCACAGCGAGATCAGCTCTCGAACCCGGGCGTCGATCTCCGCCGAGCTCCCGAAGCCGTTCGCGCGCAGCGGCTCGGCGATGATGCTCCCCACGGTCATCCTCGGATTCAGCGAGGAGAACGGGTCCTGGAAGATCATCTGGAGATTTCGCCGGTGGCGGCGGAGGGCACGGCCTTCCAGCGAGAGCAGGTCCTCTCCCTGGAACTCCACCCGACCTGTCGCCGGAACGAGTCGGACGAGGGCGCGACCGACGGTGGACTTCCCGCAGCCCGACTCACCGACGAGCCCCAGCGTTTCGCCTCGGGCGAGGTCGAAGGACACGCCGTCCACCGCGCGGACATTCCCGACGATTCTGGGCAGGAAGACGCCGCGGGTGACGGGGAAGTGCACCCTGAGGTTACGGACCTGCACCAGGGCGGTGGAGGCCTGGGACGCGGTGGGCGCGGCGAGCGCTGGCCTCGTGCTCATGGGCGCGCCTCCCAGCACGCGGCCCGATGATCCGCGGCGACCTCGGTGAGCGACGGTCGAAGCGACCCGCACCGGTCCACCGCGACGGGGCACCGGGGTCGGAAGGGGCACCCCGGAGGCAGCCTCGCCGGATCGGGCGGCTGACCCGGGATCGCGGTGAGCTGAGCTCTCCGGTCGCTGTCCATCCGCGGAATGCTGCGGATCAGGCCCTGGGTGTAGGGATGCTTCGGGCGCGCGAAGATCTCGTCGACAGGGCCGTGTTCGACGATCCGGCCGGCATACATCACCGCGACCCGGTCGGCACTTCCGGCGACGACGCCGAGATCGTGCGTGATCAGCAGCACCGCGGCCTCGCTCCGCTTCGCGCGCTCGGAGAGCAGCGCCAGGATCTGCGCCTGCACGGTCACGTCGAGCCCGGTGGTCGGCTCGTCCGCGATGATCAACGACGGCTCGAGCAACAGGGACATCGCGATCATCACGCGCTGGCGCATGCCGCCGGAGAACTCGTGCGGATACTGGTGGAACGCGCGCTCCGGATCGCCCAGCCCGACCTCATATAGCCCTCGCACCGCCGCGTCGTAGGCAAGGCCCCCCTTCTGACCGCGGTGGACCTCCAGCACCTCCGTCATTTGCCGGCCGACTGTGAGGAACGGATTCAGCGCGGTCATCGGGTCCTGGAAGATCATCGCCATCCGGTCGCCGCGCAGGGAGCGCCGCTTCGCCTCTGGCGCATCGAGCAGCGAGATGCCGTCGAACACCACCGGACCGCCTTCGACCACCGCCGGCGGAGAGGGCAGCAGGCCCATCAGGGCGAGGCTCGTCACGCTTTTGCCGGAGCCGGACTCACCGACCAGCGCGAGGGTCTGGCCGCGCTCGAGGGTGAAGTCCACGCCATCCACGGCGTGCACGAGCCCGTCCTGGGACCTGAACGAGACGCGGAGGTCGTTCACCTCGAGCAGCGCCATCAGTCGAACCTCATGCGCGGATCCAGCGCGTCTCGAAGGCCATCCCCGAGGAAGTTCAGGCAGAGCAGGGTGGTGGAGAGCAGCAATGCGGGGAAGACGAGCTGGTGCGGGAGGAACGTCATGTTCGCCGCGCCGTCGGAGACGAGCAGCCCCCACGACGCGTTCGGTGCAGCAATGCCCAGCCCGAGGAAGGAGAGGAACGCCTCCTGGAGCATGACCGCTGGCACGGTGAGGGTGGCGTAGACGATCGTCGGTCCCAGCGTGTTCGGCACGAGGTGGCGGAAGATGATGCCGAAGTGGCTCACCCCCATCGTGCGAGCGGCCTGGACGAACTCCGCGTTCCGCAGCGACAGCACCTGACCTCGCACGATGCGCGCCATGGTGAGCCAGGTCACCGCGCCCAGGGCGACGAACACGATCACCAGCGACCGCCCGAAGATCGCCAACAGCAGGATCGCGAAGAAGATGAACGGCAGCGTGTAGAGGATGTCCACCACGCGCATGAGGAACGCGTCGATGCGTCCGCCGAAGTAGCCGCTCACCGCGCCGACGGTCACGCCGATCACCAGCGACACCACCGTGGCGGTCAGCCCGATCAGGAGCGAGAGGCGGCCGCCCACCATGCACCGGACCATCAGGTCGCGCCCCAGCGCATCGGTGCCGAACCAGTGCCGCCAGGAGGGGCCCTGCGCGCCGTACTCCAGGTCCGGGACGTCGAAGCGCCACGGCGTCAGCCACGGTCCGACGACGCAGAACAGCGCGATGAACAGCAGCAGGCCGCCCGAGATCACCGCCGCGCGGTTCTTGCGAATCCGGCGAAAGGCGTCCTGCCACAGGCTCTGCCCGCGCACCGGCTCGCTCGCACCGGCCCCGGTCCCATGCCCGTCCAGCGACAAATCCGCGCTGGTCTTCGTGGAATCCTGCGGCCTCATGCGTACTTCACCCGCGGGTCGAGCATCGCGTACGCCACGTCGACGACCAGGTTGGCGATGAGGAGGAACCCCGCGTCCACCAGCACCACCCCGAGCGCGAGCGTGTAGTCGCGGTTCAGCGCGGCGTCGATGAAGTACGGCCCCATCCCGGGGACGTTGAAGATCTTCTCCACCACCAGCGATCCGGTGATGAGCCCGGCAAGCGCGGGGCCGAGGAACGTGACCACGGGAAGCAGTCCACCCCGGAGCGTGTGGCGGAAGAGCACGAGGTGCTCGGGCAATCCCTTGGCGCGCGCGGTGCGGACGAAGTCCTGACGGATGACCTCCAGCAGCCCGCCGCGGGTGAGCCGGGCGATGTACGCGGCGTAGACCAGGCCCAGCGTCGCGCCGGGGAGCAGCATGTGCGAGAAGCCGTCCCACCTCGCTGCGGGCAGCAGGCCCAGGGTCACCGAGAAGATGAGGATCAGGACCGGGCCGAGGATGAAGTTCGGCACCGAGATTCCGATAAGCGCCAGGCCCATCGCCGCGTGATCCGGCCAGCGGTTCTGGAACACTGCGCCGGCGATTCCGGCCAGTAGGCCGATCACCAGCGAGAACACCAGCGCGATGAGGCCGAGCTGCAGCGAGACCGGGAACCCTGCCGCGATGAACTCGTTCACAGAGCGCCCGGGGTACCGGTACGAAGGCCCGAGGTCGCCCTGCAGATAGCTCCCGATGACTGCGGCGAACTGCACCGGCAACGGCTTGTCGAGCTGGTACTTCGCGAGCAATTGCTCCTTCACCATCGGATGCACCGTCTTGTCCTGATCGAACGGACCGCCGGGGGCCAGCCGCATCAGCACGAAGGCGATGGCGAGGATGGCGAACATCACCGGGATCAGCCCGAGGAGGCGCCGCAGGACGTACTTGATCACCGGGCCACCTCCGGGTGCTCGATCCAGATCGCCCGCATCGGGTGGATGTGGCGGTTGTTCGGGTAGATGCCCTTGACGTACGGCTTCACGAAGTCGCTGTAGCTGTAGACGTAGATGGGAAGGAGGGGCGTCGCCTCCAGCGCGAGCCGCTCTGCCTCGGCGTACCAGCGGTTGCGCTCGGTCTGATCGAGCGAGCGCAAACCCTTGTCCAACGCCTCCCGGAAGGGCTCGCTGTTCCAGCGCGCGTGGTTCTGGGCCGAGCCCGGACGGAGCAGCTCGAGGAACGTGGACGGGTCTGCGTAGTCCGCCCACCAGCCGCCGCGGGCGATCATGAAGTCGCCGCTCTGCGCCCGGTCGAGGTGGACCTTGTACTCCATGTTGTAGAGCTGGACGTCGATGCCGAGGTGCTCGCGCCACATCGCCTGCAGCGCCTCGCCGACGACGCGGTGCGACTCGTCCGAGTTGTAGTTGTACTCGAGCGTGGGGAAGCCCTTGCCGCCCGGGTAGCCCGCTTCGGCCAGCAGCGCGCGCGCCTTCTCCGGGTCGAAGCGATCGCCCTTCGGGGAGACGTAGCCGGTGACGTCCTTCAGCACCGCGTCCGGGACCAGGTGATCGATCGGGAGCTGGCCACCCTTGAGCACGTACTTCACCAGCCGCTCGCGATCGATCGCCAGGTTGAGCGCGCGGCGCACCCGGACGTCGTCGAGCGGCTTCTTCTCCGTCTGCAGCCAGAGGAAGTAGACGCCCAGCCTGGGCGCCGTGCGGTAGTCGGCGTAGCCCTTCACGAACGGCTCGTTCTCCGGCGGCACCCGGCCGTTGGACCCGAGCCAGTCGAGGATGCCGGTCTGATACAGCCGAAGCGCGGTGCGGCCGTCGTCGATCGCCATGGCCACCACCCGGTCGAGCCGGACGTTCGCTGCGTCCCAGTATCTCGGGTTCTTCTCCAGGACCATCTCGTAGCGGAGCTTCCAGGAGGTGAGCCGGAACGGGCCGTTGTTCACGAGGTGCTCGGGCCGCGTCCACTGGTCCCCGAAGCGGTCCACCACGTCGCGGCGCAGCGGCATGAAGGGCGAATACGCGAGGAGTTCGAGGAAGTACGGCGCCGGGTACTGAAGCGTCACGACCAGCGTCTTGTCGTCGCGCGCCCGGATGCCGAGCTGCGCCGGGTCACGGAGCTTCCCCCGGGTGAAGTCCTCGGCGTTCTTGATGACCCACAGCATGTTCGCGTACTGGGCGGCCGTGAGCGGGTCGAGCACCCGGGTCCACGCGTAGGCGAAGTCCGCGGCGGTGATCGGCTTGCCGTCCGACCAGACCGCGTCGCGCAGGTGGAACGTCCAGCTGAGCCCGTCCTGGGAGACCTCCCAGCGCTCCGCGATGCCCGGCTCCGGTCGGAGCGTCTTCGCGTCATAGCGGGTGAGCCCTTCGAAGAGCTCGCGGACGATCTCGTTGCCCGGCGCGTCCCAGACCAGCCCCGGGTCAATCGTCTGCGGCTCGGCCCCGTTGTTGAAGAACAGGGTCCGCGGCGGATGGCGGGGCGTATCGGTTCCGAAGTAGCCGGCCTCCACCCTGGCGTCCTTGCAGCCGACCGAAGCCGTCAGGAGCGCCAGAAGGGCCAGTGTCGGGAGTCTGGCACCGGGCAGCATGAGGGTCGGGACCCTAACACGGACAATGGCCGGGACTTCCCCTCAACCTTGTGCGTGCCGGCCTGCTCACCCACCTTGAACTCCACGTGGGGCGGGCGCGGGGGCCGGACGGTGGTGGGTTGGGGATTGGGCAGACCGTGGTTCTGGGGCGCGGTTCTGGTGATGGGCGCTCTCTGGTTCCTGTCGGAGCTGGGGATTGATGCCGCCAGTCGTGCGGCGGGAGGAGTCACGCTCGTGGGTGCAGCCCTCGTGTCGATCCGGGCCTCGCGGATGCGGCGTCACGGCGAGCTCCTGCTCTCGAGTCTCCCCAAACCGCTGGACGAGGCGATCGCCGACGTGCGCCGGTCCGGCGCGCCCGTGGCCGGCGTGTTCCGCGGTCGGCTGGGGTCCGAGGAGGAGGTCACCTCTCCCGGCGGGGTGGTGTGCGCGTTCTATGAGTCGGAGATCCGCCAGCCATCTGGGCGGGGGCGGCGCGGCCCTCTGCTGACGAGCGAGCGCGGCTACAGCGAGACCCTCTGGCTTCGGGGCGAGCTGGGAGAGGCGATGCTCACCTTCTCACCGAAGCACGCCATCGGACGTCACGAGGCCCACCGCTGCACCGTGCTGGTACGTCTCACCGAAGGGCGGCGGGCGCTGGCCAGCCGTCCCACGCCGGTCGAGGCGGTCTCGTTCGAGCGGCTCGGTCGGAAGGGCGACATCTGCCTCGTGGCCGGCGAACTCCGCCCCGGCCGCGGTCCCGGCAGTTACGAGGTCCGGGGGCCCGGTGGAGGACCCGCGACGGTGATCCTCGGAGAGGAGGTCGTCGACTCCGGACGAAGCGTGCTCCAGCGTTCCTGGCGAGCCTGGGCCACGGCCGCGCTCCTCTGCGTCGTGGCCGCGGGCTTGCTGGCATAGGAGGGGGACCCTGATACAAGCGGCGCACCATGACGCTGCTTCGCGCCGCTGACGTTCACCTCGCTTTCGGGAGCCGCACCCTCTTCGACGGGCTCACCTTCGTGATCGAAGAGGGGGAGCGTGTCGGTCTGGTCGGGGTGAACGGATCGGGCAAGTCGACCCTGATGAAGATCCTCGCGGGCGCCTACAAGGCCGACAGCGGCGAGCTTCAGCTCCGCCGCGGCGCCCGGGTGACCTACCTGCCTCAGGAGCCGGAGTTTCCGGAAGGCGCCACGGTGGCCTCGGAGCTCACCGTCGCACATGGCCCCCTGCGCGAGGCGCTGGAGGCCCACAGGAAGCTCTCCTCGGAGCTCGAGGGCACGACGGGGGAGGCCCAGGCGAAGATGCTCGAGCAGCTCGCCGCGCTGTCGGATCGCATCGAGCATCTCGGCGGTTGGGACACCGAGCACCAGGCGAAGAAGCTGCTCAATCGGCTCGGGATCAAGGACTGGGACCGTCCGGTGGCCCAGCTCTCCGGTGGCGCTCGCAAGCGGGTGGCGATTGCCCGGGCGCTCCTGACGAAGCCAGACCTGCTGCTGCTCGACGAGCCCACGAACCACCTCGACGCGGATACCGTCGACTGGCTCGAAGAGGAACTCGACAACATGCAGGGCGCGCTCCTGCTGGTGACCCACGATCGGTACTTCCTCGACGACCTGGTGGACCGGATCGTGGAGATCGAGCCGGGCGGCGCGTTGACCTCGTATCCCGGCAACTACGAGGCCTATCTGGAGCAGAAGCTCGCGAAGCTCCAGGAGTCCGAGGTCTCCGAGCACAAGCGCCAGCGCTGGATAGCCCAGGAGGTCGCGTGGCTCCGCAAGGGCGTCGAGGCCCGGCGCACGAAGAGCAAGGCGCGCATCGAGCGGGCGCGGAATCTGCTGAGTGAGCGCGGGTTCCAGCGGCCGAAAGTCGCTGGTCTCCAGACGAGCGCCGCGCCGAAGCTGGGGAACACGGTGCTCGAGGCGGAGCACGTCTCGAAGCGATTCGAGGCCCGGGTCGTGCTCGACGATGTGAACGTGATCCTCAAGGGCGGCGAGCGCGTGGGCATCGTCGGTCCGAACGGGGTGGGGAAGACCACCTTCCTGCGCGTGCTGCTCGGGGAGCTTCAGCCGGATTCCGGGAAGGTCACGGTGGGCCAGAGGACCCGCGTCGCCTACTACGACCAGCAGCGAGGGAAGCTGGATCCGGAGAAGACCGTCTACGAGTCCGCGTGGGACGACGACTGGGTCACCATCGGCGACAAGAAGGTCGCGTTGCGGGACTACCTCGACGACCTGCTCTTCCCCGTGCCGATGCAGCGGATGCAGGTGAAGGGCCTCTCCGGTGGAGAGCGGAACCGCCTGCTGCTCGCGCGCATCTTCCTCGAGGGCGCGAACGTGCTCGTGCTCGACGAGCCCACCAACGACCTCGACATCGTCACCCTGAACATCCTCGAGCAGCTGCTGCAATCGTTCGGCGGCACCGTGCTCCTCGTGACCCACGACCGGTACTTCCTCGACAAGGTGGCCTCGACGATCCTCGCGTTCGAAGGGAACGGCCGCGTGATCCGGTACGAGGGCAACTTCTCCATGTACCGCCAGCTCAAGGCGCAGGCTGAGGCACAGCGGGCGGCGGAGGGCGCAGGTTCAGGGAAGGCCTCCCCGGCGAAGGCTCAGTCCGCACAGACGTCCGCGGCGGCGCTGGCAGCGGCCTCTGCGGCGGCGCCAGCGAGGAAGCCCGGGAAGCTCAGCTACAAGGAACAGCGCGAGCTGGACGGGATGGAAGCCACGATCGAGCAGGCCGAGATCCGGAAGGCGGAGCTCGAGGCGCTGCTCAACGATCCCGCGACGTACGCGGAGCGCGCGTCGGAGATCGCCCAGCTCAACGCCGAGCTGGAGACGATGACGAAGGAAGTCGACCGGCTCTATTCGCGCTGGCAGGAGCTACAGACGCTGGTCGGCGCGTAGTAATACGGACATGGCTGATCGCATCGAGAGGCTCAGAGAGGCTGCCCGCGAAGGACGAGCATTGCTCGCGCTCGAAGGGGACGAGGCACCGGTGCTGTTGGTTGCCGTCACCGCGCAGAGGCCTGATCCCATGCGCGCGCTGGAGGACGCCTTCGAGGCGCTCCGCCATGCCTCGTCGCGTGAACAGGTGCGAACCCTGGGCAGGGATCAGGGCTATCGGATCGAGGACATCGAGACGATCGTCGTCGGCGTTCCCCCTGCTGCCGAGAGCGCCCCGCTCGAGGTCTGGCTCCGCCGGCGCCTGCCTCGAACGGCGGAGCTGGAGACCCTCCCTTCGACGACCGGACGCGTCACGCTGGCCTGCGCGTTCCTTTCGCGGTCTGGCGCCTCTCCGACGCGCCCTCAGTACGCGCGGGGTCCGGATGGACGCGTGCGGGTGGAGGCCTTCGAGCTCCACGTCGCAGAGCACTGCAACCTGCGCTGCGCCAACTGCTGCAACATGTCGCCCCACGTGCCGAAGCACCTGCTCTCCGCGGCGGAGGTCGAACGGATCTGTGCAGAGCTCTCCTCGTCCCTGGTGGCAGACGTGGTGAAGATCATGGGGGGCGAGCCGCTGCTTCACCCTGAGCTTCCGTCGATCTTGCGGGTCCTGCGCCGGGCCGGCATCGGCGACCGGGTCCGCCTCTTCACCAACGGTCTTCGTCTGCCCTCGATGTCGGAGGACTTCTGGCAGGAGCTCGAGGACCTCACCATCTCGAACTACTCGAGTGCCCCGGTGAGGCCCGCAATCCTGGAGCTGGCCCGGGAGAAGTCGCGGCAGTACGGCTTCGTCCTCAACGTCAAACCGGTCACGGAGTTCAGCCGGGTCCTCTCCACTCGATACGAGGCGGACGACGAGGTGACGCAGCGGACCTTCTCGCGCTGCTGGTTGCGTCATCGGTGCCTCATCGTTCGCCGCGGCCGCTTCTACATGTGCACGCGTTCGGCCTACGCGAACGAGTTCCTGAGCAACGTGGCGCATGATCCGGTTCCAGAGGGCGTGACCCTGGATCGCAGCGGAGACGGCATCCCGGTAGAGGGGCCGGAGCTCGCGGCCCGGATCGAGCAGTACCTCAATCGGCAGCAACCCCTCGGTGCCTGTCGCTACTGCCTCGGGGGAGAGGGCCCCACCGAACCCCACCATCAGCTCACTCGCGAGGATGTGCGCCAGGGCCTGCTCTCTGCGGTGTTCCGGGTGGCCGAACCGTGAAGCCGAACGGCCTGCCCGGTCGAGGCTGGCACGGCGCTCCCCGCCGCTATCGCCGCCGTCGCGACGGGGCAGAGGCGTTGTCGTTGCAGTCGCTCGCCGAGCCCGGCTTCCGCCTGGACCGGCGCGGTCTGCTCTCCGCATGGGGCATCGAACCTGATCCTGTGCGCTCCATCCTGAGTGACATCGCGCTCATCCCTCCGGAGGCTGCCACCGGCGCCACCGGCGACTGGCGCGCAACGTTCGAAGAAGACGTCGCGAGATTGGCGAAGCGGTCGCAAGCCCCTGTGTTGGCGCTCGGGGGCGGGCTGGATGCCGCAGCGGTGCTCGCCGCCTGGCGTGCGAGCGGCCTCCGCCCTCCAGAAATCATCACGCTGGAGACGGGACTACCGGAGTACGACGAAGTCGCCGAGGCAGCAGCCATCTGCGCGGCGGTGGGCGCTCGCGTGGAGAGAGTCCAGGTAGATCCGCAGACGCTCGTCGAGTTGCTTCCCCGAGCCATCGCGTGCGTTGGAACGCCGCTCTACAACCTCCACCCCGTGGGCCGGCTCGCGCTCGCACACGCGGCGAGGGATCGCGGGTTCGACACCCTCGTCACCGGGGACGGCGCAGACGGCGCATTCGCGGGGACGCCTGACTGGGACTACGTGCCGCTCGTCGCCGCGCTGACCGGGGCCGTCGGACTGACGCTCGAGTCTCCCTTCCTGGAGGGCCCCACGCTCGCAGCGACGCTCGGCGCTGGAGCCGATCCGGGGAAGGCCCGCGTGCGCGAGTACCTCGCCGATCAGGGCTTCCCGGAGTGGCTCTGCAGTCGCCCCAAGCGCGCGCGGCTGATGCCTCGGATCGAGCTGGAGCCGCACGAGGCTCCGCGTCTGGTGGAGCAAATGGCGGCCGAGCTCGAGCTGAAGCCGGAGTTCGAAACGAACCGCGGACTCGTCGGCTGGACCACGCTCGCCATTCTCTACCGGCACCTGGAAGGAGCGGTCGAATGAAGCCCCGCGTCCTCGTGGTCACGCTGCCCGAGAAGGGCCATTACTACCCACTGCTCGGTCCCGCCGAGGCGCTGGCGCGCCAGGGTGCGGAGGTCGCGTTCGCCGTGAGCTGCGACATCCGCGAGGAGCTCCAGCGCCTCGGTGTGGAACGCGTCTTCACCCCACCTGGCGCAGCGCCGCCCACGGAGGGACTCCGAGGTGAGGCGCTCGCGAGACTGCTCGTCGACGCGGAGGCCCTGCGGCGGTGGATCCGGGAAATGCTCGTCGAGGCCCCCGGCCGCCAGGTGGAGGCGATGCGCGCGATCGTGCGAGATTTCCGGCCGGACGTCGTCGCGATCGACACCATGGCCTACGAGGGCGCGATTGCCGCGGAGCTCGAAGGCATCCCCTGGGTGGGTTGGGCCACCTCGCTCAACCCGGTGGTCCCGGACTCCCTGGACAGCGAGCTGCTGCGGACGCTGCGAGCGCTGGATCCGGCACGAAGGGCCCTCTTCTCCCACTACGGACTGTCGGCCCGGTTCCGGTCGAGCGACGTGCT
>JBAWAM010000158.1:0-10591 GCA_049589315.1 Myxococcaceae bacterium | reverse complement strand
TTCCGGTACTGGGAAGAAGTCGCCCACCTTCTTTCCGGCAGATACGCTGCGCTAATTTGATGTTGCCGCCTCATTTGCATTGCTTATGAAAGGCTCATCCATTCTGGAGGAGCCTCGATGTCGCACTTACTCGACGAGCAAGTCCGAACCCTTGGCAGCCCCCGCCGTCGCTATGGCCTGCTGGCGCGAGTCCTGTTTGGGGTGATGGACATCCTGTACGGGCGGGCTCGGAGCCTCTCCAAGTTCAAGGTCCTCGAGATCGTCGCCCGGGTGCCGTACCAGGCGTGGGAGCAGGTGGCGTACGTCGCGATGACCCACACGCACCGGCAGCCGCAGTTCGCCCGTCGGATCTTCGAGTTCGTTCGGGAGTCGCGCGCGCAGCAGGACAACGAGCAGTGGCACCTGCTCATCCTCGAGGAGCTCATCCAGAAGCAGGGGATCCGCGAGAACCTGCTACGCCACCGCGTGATGCCGCAGCTGATCGCGCTCGTCTACTACCACGTGAGCTGGCTGCTCTACGTGATCCGCCCCTCGCTCAGCTACGAGCTCAACGCCGACTTCGAGGACCACGCCGAGCACGAGTACATGGCGTTCGCGCAGGAGCACCCGGAGCTCAACACCCAGCCGTACGACAGCGCCTTCCGCTCGGACTACGGCCCATTTGCCTCGCTTGCCGATCTCTTCCGGCAGATCGGACTCGACGAGCGCCACCACAAGGAGCAGAGCGAGAAGCGTCTTGCGCAGCCACGGTTCGCACCGATGTTTCGCGATGCGTAGGAGGTGAAAGCAAAAAGGGCGCGGGACCTGGTCCCACACCCTTGCTTGATCACCTCGACTCGGGAGCTACGCCGCTTCGGCGTGCAGCTTGCGGATCGCGTCGGTGATGTCCGAGAGCTGCGGCACGGACGCCATCTCCAGCGTATCGGCGAGGCCGATACCGGGGATGAACTTGCCGGCCAGGAGCTTCGGCGCGGCGAGCAACGAGTAGAAGTGCTCTTCCACGGTCCGGCGGATGAGGTGCTCGCCGAAGTTGGTCACCTCGGTGTCCTCGTTCACGTACAGGACCTTGCCGGTCTTGCGGACGGACTCGGAGATGGCCTCCCAGTCGTACGGCCAGAGGGTGCGCAGGTCGATCACCTCGGCGTCGATGCCTTCCGCCGCGAGCGCAGCCGCGGCCTTTGCGCAGAGGGGCAGGGTGCGGCCGTAGCTCACCACGGTGACGTGGCTGCCGCTGCGGACGATCTTCGCCTTCCCGATGGGGATGGTGAAGCCCTCGAGCTTCGGCCAGTTCGGCTTCCACTGCGACCGGTCACCGAGCGGCGCGTCGATCATCTTCGAGAGCGCCTTGTCGTCGCCCGGCTCGCCCGGGATCTGCTCCTCGCCGCGGATGCGCATGAGCGCCTTCGGCTTGAGGTACATCACCGGGTTCTGCTCCTGGACCGCCGAGAGCATCAGGCCGTACGCGTCCAACGGATTGGACGGCATCACGATCTTCCAGCCCGGGATGTGCGTCGCCGTCGCGTCGAACGAGTGCGAGTGGTAGATGGACCCGCGAATGCCGGAGCCGACCGGGGTCATCACCACCATCGGCAGATTCCAGTCGCCGTTGGTGGACCAGCAGGTGTTCCCGGCGATCTTCAGCAGGTCGATGGTGTTGTAGATGTAGTCGGCGAACTGGATCTCCGCGACCGGGCGCTGTCCGGCCATGGCCAGCCCCATCGCGGCGCCGATGATGCCGCGCTCGTCGAGCGGCGTGTTCCACGCCGTCTTGAGTCCCTGGGTCGCGGTGAAGACGCCGCCGAGCGGCGCGCCCACGTCCTGGCCGAAGATGTCGGTCACGCCGAGGTTCTGCTCGGCATAGTGGAGGGCCATGCGGATGGCCTGAGCCATGTTTGCCATGACTACTTGTTCTCCCAGTAGATGTGGTTCCAGATGGTCTCGGGCGCCGGCAGCGGCTCCTCGCGGGCGATCCGGGCGGCGTCGGCGATCTCTTCGGTGTGACGCGCCCTGATGTCGTCCATCTCCGAGCGGGTCATGATTCCGTCGGCCTCGAGGCGCGACTCGAACAGCTTGATGCAATCCGCCTCCTCGGTGTGGAAGTTCGCGCCAGACGCCGAAGAGTGGCCGTACAGGCGGGACACGTTCGCCTCGAGCAGGAACGGCTTGCGTTCGGTGCGGACGTACTCCATCGCCTCCTTCAGCTCCGTGTAGGCGGTGATCGGGTCATTGCCGTCGATCGTCTTCGTGCGCATGCCGAACGCGACGCCGCGGTCTGCCACGCGCTTCTCGCCGTGCTGCGTGGTCGCCGGTGTGGAGATGCCCCACTGGTTGTTGGTGACGACGATCAGGATCGGCAGCTCGTTGCCCGGGCGCGAGCTCCACACGAGGCAGCTGGCGAAATCGCCTTCCGCGGTGCCTGCGTCGCCGCCGGTCACGATGGTGATGCCGTCGCCGCCGTGACGCTTCTGCGCCATCGCCGTGCCCGGCGCCATCACGTACTGGACCTCGATGGGCGAGCTGACCGGCGCGATGTTCCACTTCCGGATCGAGAAGTGCCCCGCGAAGTTGCGGCCGCCGGAGTACGGGTCGGTGGACGTGTTCTTCATCTGGCGCAGCGCGCCGATGGGCTCCTCGCCCAGTGCGAGGATGGTCCCCGACTGGCGGTAGTGGGCGTGGAGGTAGTCGTAGTCGAGCCCCTGGCCCTTCTTCATCAGCAGGCCCAGCGGGACGTTGAACGCCTCTTCGCCCGGGCCACCGATCCAGAAGTAACCGTGGCCCTGCTTGTACATCTGGATCAGGCGCTCCTCGAGGACGCGCGCCTTGATCATCAGGTCGTGCATCCGGACGAGGAGTTCACGTGGGATCATGGCGCCTGACTGCTTCGCTTCCTTGCGATCGACGAGACGGGGACGAGACACGAGAACACCCGGGAGACGGGATAAAGGAAATCAACGAACGGCACCCCTATACCGCAAAGGGGCGTGAACGGAAGTAGCGGGGTTTGCCGAAGCCCCGCGGCCTCGCCTGACGCAGTGCGCCGATCAGGCGAGGATGATGCGCGGGCCGTGGAGCGACTTGCGCAGTGTGGCGAGCGGCGCGTCCGCTGCGGCTTCGGATTCGGTCACCCGGCGCAGCGCGGTCTGCCCCTTCGTGCGCGCATTCCACACAGTGCGGAGTTCGTTGATCAGCGCCGTGGCCTCGTTGAGCACGGGCTGACTGGCCGCGGGGTTGATGTCGATGCCGGTCTGCTCCTTCGCGTAGGCGCAGAAGCTCTCGAAAGAGCGCCGGGCGGCGTCGCCGTCGAACTTCTCCAGCGCGGGCCCGATGCGATCGAGCTTCACCGCGAGGAGGCGAAGCGGCGTGAGCCCGCCCAGCGATGGATGGAGCAGCCCGATGTCCTCGGGAGGAATCGCACCGAGCAGGCCATCTTCGACCGCGGGCATCTGGTACGGGACCACGTCCAGGTAGAGGAACATCGGATCGACGCCCTGCTTCAGCGCCTCGCGCTCGTCCTCGTCCAGGGGCGGGAACTTCGCAGGCGCGCCGATGAAGAGCAGCGGCAGGACCACTGCCCCCCAGAACTCCTCCGGCGCGGGCCGGGTGGCCTCCGTCGTGGCGACCAGGTGGGCGATGAATTCGACGAGGCGGCCACCGCGCGCGATCTGGGCCATCACCCCTGTCTGTGGATCCAGCGCTCCGAGCGCGTTGATGAGCTGGTTCTCGATCTGGGTGCGCACCTCGGGGGGCAACTGGCCTCCGGTCCGCCCCAGCGCGTCGCGGAGGTTTCGCACCAGCTCACCCGCCGGGCGGTCCCATGCCTCCTTGAGCTTCTCGGCGTCGAGCGCGATGAACTGGACGAACGCCGGATCGAAGAGCCGCTCGTAGTCGTCCGGCCCGAGCCGGAGCTGCTGTCCTGCGGTGGGTGCCAGGCGCGCGCGTCCCAGTGCAGTCCGGATCTCCTTCAACACGTCTTCGAGCCGCGCCAGGTTGGAGCGCGTGAGCGCCTCCATCACCGCCGAAACGGGCGACAGCATGATGATCGCTTCGGGGAACCCGAGGATCATCCCGTCCGGAGACTCCCGGTTCTGCGCGTAGAACGCGCCGTCCTGTTCGACGAGGCGCTTGCCGAACGCGGCGGACAGGCCGATTGCGACGGCCTGGTGGTCGGGGCGACGCAGATCGAACGCGCCATTCAACAAGCGCGCGACGCCCTTCTCGATCTCGGACCAGGGGGACTTCATCAGGTCGACGTCGTTCAGACCGACCTTGTTGAGTCCTTCGGCAAGCTGCTGAAAGGCGAGCTCGACATTGGGCGGGACCGGTGCGGGCATTCAGGTTCTCCCGAGAGGGCGACGGAAAGGGCGCCCTTGTTGCGGGGAAACACGACATAGCGCAAGAGCAAAAGCTGCCCTCCGGCGAGCAGCACCAGGTCGGCGCCCGCCTTGGCCATGACGACTGGAACGTGCCACCTCCCGGCAAGGATCGTCACTGCGGCCCCGTGGAGCAGCATCAGCAAGCCGAAGCAGGAGACGTAGCGGAGCAGCGCCGGCCCGGCCGGACCTGCGTCCTTGAACGCCACGCGGCGATTCAACGCGAAGCCCACCAGGCCGCCCACCAACAGGCCGCTCGTGGTCGACACGGCGGGGGCGAATCCGGCCAGCGTCGAGGTGGCCAACATGACGCTGTAATCACACACCGTCGCCACGGCGCCACACGCCAGGCTCCGCATCCACCAGCTGTTCGGCCGGGCGTTCATGCCAATCCACAGTGCGCACGGACGCACCTCTCGTCGACCTGTGCCTTCCGGGCACGTTGGCGACCCACCTGGGATGACATTCCGCGTCAGGATACGGGCCTTGACCGTGGCTCGGGCCGCCATTAAGTGCGCCTTGCCATGGCAACGCCGGACCGTTTCCCACTCCCTCAGATCCCTGAATCCACTCGGAAACCGGAGTGGCTGAAGGTCCGCCTGCCCCACGGCGAGGGGTTCGAGCGGGTCAAGGGCATCGTCAAGCGCACGAAGCTCGCCACCGTCTGCGAAGAGGCCCGCTGCCCGAACATCGCCGAGTGCTGGGGCGGTGGCACCGCCACGGTGATGCTCATGGGCGAGGTCTGCACCCGCGCCTGCCGCTTCTGTCACGTGAAGGTGGGGGCTCCGCCGCCGCTGGATCCGATGGAGGGGGAGAACCTCGCCCTGGCAGTGAAAGAGCTCGACCTCGAATACATCGTGGTCACCTCGGTCAACCGCGACGACCGTCCGGACGGGGGCGCCAGCCACTTCGCCTCCGCCATCCGCGCGCTGCGCCGCGAGAGCCCGAAGACGATCGTCGAGGTCCTCATCCCGGACTTCAAGGGCGTCGAGAAGGATCTCGCCACGGTCGCCGAGGCCCGGCCGCACGTCATCGCCCACAACATCGAGACGGTGGAGCGCCTGACGCCAACTGTCCGCGATCGCCGCGCCACCTACCGGCAGTCGCTCAAGGTCCTCGAGCACCTCAAGAGCCGCCCCGAAGGCCTCTACACCAAGAGCTCGATCATGGTGGGTCTGGGGGAGAGCGATGAGGAGCTTCTCCAGACGTGCCGCGATCTCCGCAGCGTTGGAGTCGACGTGCTCACGCTCGGGCAGTACCTGCAGCCTTCGCAGTACCATCTGCGCGTCGCGCGCTTCATGCCGCCCGAGCAGTTCGAGGCGCTCAAGCGCGAGGCGGAGGCGATGGGGTTCCTGTACGTTGCAGCCGGCCCGCTGGTGCGCTCGAGCTATCGCGCCGCCGAGTTCTTCATGAAGGGCTTGATGGACCGCAAGCGTCTCGAGAACGAATAGATGCCAAACCTGAACCTGCTGCAGGCGGTCAACGACGCGCTGCGGGTCGAGATGAAGCGCGACCCCAACGTCGTCGTGCTCGGAGAGGACGTGGGCAGGTTCGGCGGCGTCTTTCGCGCCACCGCCGGGCTCTACGAGGAGTTCGGCCCCGAGCGCGTCATCGACACGCCGCTGGCCGAAGCGGGGATCATCGGCAGCGCCATCGGCATGGCCCTGTACGGGCTCAAGCCGGTGCCGGAGATCCAGTTCTCGGACTTCATCTTCCCGGCCTACGACCAGATCGTGAACGAGCTGGCGAAGCTGCGCTACCGCTCGGGCGGTGAGTACTCGGCGCCGGTCGTCATCCGCACGCCGTACGGCGGCGGGATCAAGGGCGGGCACTACCACTCGCAGAGCCCCGAGGCGCTGTTCATCCACATCGCCGGTCTCAAGGTCATCGCCCCGTCGAACCCATACGACGCGAAGGGGCTGCTCCTCTCTGCGCTGCGTCAGCCGGACCCGGTCCTCTTCTTCGAACCGAAGCGGATCTACCGCGCCGCCCGCGGCGAGGTGCCCGAGGGCGACTACACGGTCGAGATCGGCAAGGCGAACGTGGTCCGCGAAGGCACGGACGTCACGGTGATCGCCTGGGGCGCGATGCTGCACGAGGCCATCACCGCGGTTGAGAGCGCGGCGGAGAAGGGCATCTCCTGCGAGCTGATCGATCTGCGCACGCTGTGGCCGCTGGACATCGACTGCATCGCGGCGAGCGCGAAGAAGACGGGCCGGGTGGTGGTCGTCCACGAGGCGGCCCGGACCTGCGGCCTCGGCGCGGAGATCTCCTCGCTGATCCAGGAGCGCTGCTTCGTGCACCTGGAGGCGCCGGTGAAGCGCGTGACCGGCTGGGACACGCCGTTCCCGTATACACTCGAGAACGAGTATCTCCCCCGGGCTCCCCGAATTCTCGATGGCATTGAAGAGGTCGCGGGCTTCATCCCGTGACCCGTTGAAATCACCTTTTGGAGAAGACATGGCGACCTTCGAGTTCAAGCTCCCCGACATCGGCGAAGGCGTGGTGGAGGGCGAGATCGTCAAGTGGATGGTCAAGGACGGCGATTCGGTGGCCGAGGACCAGGCGCTCGTCGAGGTCATGACCGACAAGGCCACGGTCACCATCCCGAGCCCGAAGAAGGGCCGCGTCTTGAAGACGCACGGGAAGGAAGGTGACATGGCGAAGGTCCATCTGCCGCTGGTCACCCTCGAGATCGAGGGCGGCGCCCCTGCTGTCGAGACGAAGCCCGCCCCCGCTGCGGTGCCCGCGGTGCAGGCAGCCCAGGCTGCCGCGGAGCCCTCCGACCAGAAGGTGCTCGCCACCCCCGTCACCCGGCGGATCGCGCGCGAGCACGGCATCAGCCTCAGCTCGGTCGCTGGCACCGGCCCGCAGGGTCGGGTGACCAAGGCGGACGTGATGGCTGTGATTTCGGGCACGGGCGCCGTTGTCGCGGCGAACGAGCTCGTCGCGCCTGCCGCCGCGCGTCCCAGCCTGCCCCCGCCTGCGCCGCTCGCGTCCACCGCGGTCGATCAGCGCGTGCCGATCCGCGGGCTCCGCAAGAAGATCGCGGAGAAGATGGTGCGGTCGAAGTTCACCGCGCCGCACTACACCTTCGTCGAGGAGGTCGACGCGACCGAGCTCGTTGCGATGCGCAAGCGGCTCAACGAGAAGCTGGCGAAGGCGGGCGATCCCACGAAGCTGTCGTTCCTCCCGTTCATCGTGAAGGCGGTGATCGCGGCGCTGAAGAAGTTCCCCGAGGTCAACTCGAACATGGACGAGGCGACGCAGGAGCTCATCGTCCGCGGCGAGTTCAACATCGGCATCGCCGCCTCCACCGAGGAAGGCCTCACCGTTCCGGTCATCCGCAACGCGGATCGTCTCTCGATCGCCGGGCTGGCGCAGGAGATCACGCGCCTCGGAAATGCTGCGCGCGATCGCAAGCTGAAGATGGAGGAGCTCACCGGCGGCACCTTCACCATCACCTCGCTCGGTCAGACCGGTGGTCTGTTCGCCACGCCGATCATCAACCACCCCGAGGTCGCCATCCTCGGCGTCCACAGGATGCGCAAGCGCCCGGTGGTCGATGACGACGGCAACATCGTGGTGCGGGACATCATGAACCTCTCCGGCGCCTTCGATCACCGCGTGATCGACGGGGCGGAGGGGGCCGACTTCACCTACGCCATCATCCGGTATCTCGAGAACCCGGAGATGCTCTTCCTCGAGATGACCTGATGGCTGCCCGCGCCCAGAAGACCGCTGCGAAGACCCAGGGGCTGGCGCCCACGGGCAAGCTCTCTGGAGACCAGCTCCTCGAGCTCTACCGGGCCATGCTCCGCATCCGGATTCTCGACGACCGGATGATGACCCTGCAGCGCCAGGGCCGCATCGGCTTCTATGGCGCCTGCACGGGGCAGGAGGCCGCCGCGCTGGGAAGCGCCTACGCGTTGCGTTCGACGGACTGGATCTTCCCGGCGCTCCGCGAGGCCGCGGCCATGCTGATGCGCGGCTTCCCTCTGGTGCCGTATCTGTCCCAGGTCTTCGGCAACTCGGGCGACAACTCCAGGGGCCGCCAGATGCCTTCTCACCAGGCGGCGCGCGCCGTGAACCAGGTGAGCTGGTCTTCCTGCATCGGGACGCAGCTCCCGCACGCAGTGGGCGCGGCGTGGGCCGCGAAGCTCAAGGGCGATGCCATGGTCGCCATGGCCTACATGGGCGACGGCGCGACCTCCTCGTCGGACTTCCACGTCGCCCTCAACTTCGCGGGCGTGACGAAGGCGCCGGTGGTGTTCGTCTGCCAGAACAACCACTGGGCGATCTCCCTGCGGAGTGATCAGCAGACGGCGTCGGAGTCCATCGCCATCAAGGCGAAGGCCTACGGCTTCCCCGGCGTCCAGATCGATGGCAACGACGTGGAGGCGGTGTACGCGGCGGCCCACGAGGCCGTGGAGCGCGCCCGCTCGGGCGGTGGTCCGACGTTGATCGAGGCGCTCACCTACCGCATGGGCGCGCACTCCTCCTCGGACGACCCGAGCCGCTATCGCGACCCGAAGGAGGTCGAGGTCTGGAAGACGCGCGATCCGCTCGATCGGCTGAATGCCCGGCTCGTGAGTGCGAAGCTGTGGGACGCCTCGCGCGACGAGGCGCTCCGGGCCGAGCTCCTCGAGGAGATCAACGCGGCGATCAAGGAGGCCGAGGCGCTCCCGCCGCCCGCTCCGGAGACGCTGTTCGAGGACCTGTACGGCGAGGAGCCCTGGAACGTGCGCGAGCAGCGCGCGGAGTTCCTGGAGTACATGCGCCGTCACGGTTAGTTGTTGGCCATGGGCGATGAGGTTCGCGAGTACGTCCGGGCCGCTCAACAGGCGGAGCTCCGAGGTGACCTCTCGGGTGCGGTCGAGCTGTTGATCAAGGCCGCGTCGGTCTACCGGAGCACCGGGCGCCCGGGCCGGGCCCTCAGCATGTTCAAGCACGCCAGGCGGCTCGCGCCGGCGCGCTCCGACCTCGACGCGGAGATCCTACGGCTCGAGTCGTTTCCCGGGCCTGCGACGGACCAGGCCTCGAGTCCCGACGAGGTGGTGTCCTCTCTGGCGTTCTCGCTGGACGAGCAGATGCGCGAAATCGTGGGCGAGCTCGCGGCAGAGGCGTCCGGCGCGCTCCTCGAACAGGCGACGCCTGAGCTTCCGATCCCGGGCGACAGCTCACGCACCCTTCCTGAACGCGGGCCTCAGCTCGCGGATCCGGACGTCGAAGCGTGGTGTTCGTTCTGCTGTCTGCCCGACCGCGAGGTCGGTGCGCTTGTCGCTGGCCCCGCGGGCGCGTTCGTCTGCGCGAACTGCACGGCGCAGGTCGTCGAGCTAATCGGTCCGGGCTCGGAATCGCCAGCTGGCGAAGGCGATCGCGCAGGGGCCGGCGGCCGCGGATGCGCGAACCGATCAGGTGATCTGATCGGTTCGGGCCCGCGCTCGGGGAGGCGGGCCCCTGGGTATGCGGCGTTCGCTGCGCAGGATGCGCGGCTTCGCGCCCTCGGGAGGATGCTCGCCGAAGGGAGCTCACGGGTGCTGCTCATCGGGCCAGAGGGGACGGGGAAGAGCGTCTTGCTTCGGCGGCTCCGCCTGGAGTTGCAGTCCGAACTGTCGGGCGAGGCGCCTGTCCTCGTGGACCTCGCAGAGCGCATCGATGAGAGCGTGTGGCAACGCCTTGGGGCGTTGTTCGAGCGTCATCGAGGCCCGGTGGTCATTGCGCTGCGTGGGAATGCCCCGGCGGCGTCGACGTTCGTGGTGACCGAGCACGAGAGGATCGCTCTGCCCACCACGTCGGCCCTGGTCGAGGCGATGGGAGGCGCTGTCCCGCGCGAGGTCGTTGAGTGCATCGACGGCGTGGCCGGACTGGGACCTGTGGAGGCCGGCTGGCTCGAGCAGCTCGCGTCGGCGCTCCTGCTTCGGCAGGGACAGGACGAGCAGTTCGTCCGGGCGATCGCCCCCGTGCTGGCGCGCGAGGCCCTCGCATCCGGACGGGGCGCGCATGAGTTGGTCGCGCTCGTCAGGCGTGTCCCGCGCGGGGGGCGGCGGATCGAACAGGGATCGGAGGATCGGTGATTCGGGAGATCGCGGTGTGGCGCCTCGGGCGCGTGGAGTACGAGGACGGTCTGCAACTTCAGAAGCTGTTCGGTGAGGCTCGAGCGAAGGACCTGATCCCGGACGTGCTGCTGCTCCTGGAGCATTCGCCGGTCCTGACGCTGG